>JASLRT010000108.1 GCA_030743815.1 Candidatus Neomarinimicrobiota bacterium
AAGACAACGTTTCTTATTATCAATATTTTGGAAAATAATTTCCGGTCGCATATGGGAGGAGTTTGATAACAAAAGACATTGGTCATCACAAATTTTTTCTACCTGGTTGAAAATTATATTTTTTATTTTTTCATCTTCTGTTGCCGCTTCAAGAACGATATTCGACCCGGCTATCTTCTGATAGTCCGTCGTATATATGATACTATTCATCATTGATTGTGCCAGTTCATCCGTGAAAGCGCCGGACTTAACCCCTTGTCCCACTTTCTTCTCTATCTTACCCCGTGCAGCAGAAAGAGCCTCTTCAACTATATCAACGATGACGAGTTGGACATCATGACGAGCAAATACTTTAGCGAAATGGAGGCATATGTCGGGTCCAATCTGACCGGCCCCGATTACTGAAAGTTTATCTATTGCGAACTCTTTGTAGCTGAAACTCACGGTATTAGGCCGGCTTTCAAGAAAGTACAGGTCTGTTTATCGATATAAGTATAATCACTTGAATCCAAACTCTGCAAAATCGGGTATTCAAACACCCAGAAGGTCTGTGAACTTAGAAGTATTAATATATAATATTCTGACCATTTTATCACCCATTATCATAAACTGACATGGGAATAGCCCTTTTGATTATATTTGTTCTGCCTTAATATTTGTAGGCCAAAACGATATACTAAAAGCTCTTTTTTCATGCCAGACGTTCGACCTTTTAAAGGATATACTTACAATCTTGAAATCGTTGGCGATTACGCCAACGTCGCTGCGCCACCGTATGATATCATTTCGCCTATAATAAGAAAAAAGCTAAACGAACAATCCGAATATAATCTGGTCAATATTACTCTGCCACATTTGGATAATGACAGCAATCCAGCTGTCAATTCTTATGCCCGTGCTGGTGACCTATGGCGCCAGTGGCAAAAAGAAGGAATCGTGACACAATTACCTGAAGCTGGCATCTGGCGTTTGAGAGAAACATTCGTATCTCCTTTGGGTCAGAAGATGAGACGAACAGGATTCATCAGCGAACTGAGACTGGCACCATATACCACCAGTAATGTTGTAGGTCATGAACGGACGCATGCGAAACCAAAGCTTGACCGCATCAAACTGATGGAGGCCACCCATGCTCATCTCAGTCCTATCTTTTTTGTCTACCATGACAATCCTGAAGAGACTCGCAGACTTAACAAGGCGTTTGATGCCTATCCATCCGCCAAGTCGCGAACAGATTTTGGCAGTCCAGTCGATCTTGAGTTGACAGCTGTCACAGACAGTTCCTTAACACAATATTTTGAGAAAACACTGGCTGATCTACCTGCACTCATCGCCGATGGACACCATCGGTGCGAAGCTTCCCTGACATTCCATAGCGATAGTTCTCTATCTGAAGGACTCGATTCAGCCTATATTATGGCTTACCTGGTTCCCGCTTCATCTAAAGGTCTGGTCATCTACCCTACTCACCGCGGATTCCATTCCCTAAAGAATTTTGACGATAACTATTTCTACAGTCAGCTTGAAGAATACTTTACTTTTGGAGATAAAACGGCAAATCAAGATCTTCCCATCATGACTTACTTACGACCAGATCTGAAGCACGATGTAATAACGCTGAAAGAGGAAAAGTATCTTCAGCTGAAAAGTGAATTGAAACCTTCTTCTCTAGCCGATCTGGACGTAGTCATATGTGAAGAAGTAATTGTGAAAAAGATTTTCGGTCTTTCGGAGGACGATATTTCACATAAGAAGTACATTCACTACTTCCGCAGCGAAGACGAGTGTGCTGAAGAGATCAAAGACGGAAATGTTCAGATGGCCTTTTTGATGGCTCCTATGCCCATTGAATCACTACTTTCTGTTATGGAAAACAATGGCATCTTACCACAGAAATCAACCTATTTCTACCCTAAGTGTCCAACAGGATTAGTGATGCGCTCCATGGAGATGACATGAGCAGCCATTCAAAGCCCAAACTGTTTATCCCAGGGCCGACTCATGTAGAACAGGAAGTGCTTACCGCCATGAGCGAATACCCCGTTGGTCACCGCTCCGCTACTTTTTCAGAACTATACGATGACGTTATCTCCGGCGTAGCCAGGATTCTTTATACAGATAACCGTATCTATCTTGGGACTTGTACAGCCACAGGATTTATGGAAGCGGCCGTAAGAAATACAGTCCAGAAACGGTGTGCCAACTTCATCTGTGGTGCATTCTCTAAACGTTGGCATCAGATCACTAAGATGTGCGGCATCCTGTGCGATCCTTTCGAAGTTGAGATGGGCATGGCCAACAAGCCGGAGGCTGTTGAAGCAGCCTTGAGCACAGGCAGATACGACGCAGTCACCGTTGTACACAGCGAAACCTCGACAGGAGTCTTGAATCCTCTTGATGAAATCGCCGCCGTAGTGAATCAGTTCCCTGATGTGGTTCTACTGATCGATATGGTCACGTCAATGGCCGGTATTAAAACGAAAGTGGATAAACTGGGAATCGATGTGGCGTTGGCGGGAGTCCAGAAAGGATGGGGAATTCCGCCCGGAATCGCGTTCTGTTCCGTTTCAGACCGCGCCTTGGCGAAAAGTGAACAGACAGATAACAAGGGATTCTACTTTGATTTTCAAGTGATGGAGAAATATGCCAAAAGATCTCAGACACCAACAACCCCTTCCATTTCTCATATGTATGCTATGCAGACCCAATTGAACCGTATCTTTGACGAAGGATTGGACCAACGATTCGAGAGACATAGTAAGATGGCTGAAAGGGTCCGCAAGTGGGCGCGAGAAGAGTTTTCACTGTTTGCAGAAGAAGGTTATGAGTCGGACACGGTCACGTGCGTCCAAAACAGTCGCGGCGTTGACCTGACAGATTTGCTGGCGAGGTTATTGAAGAAGGGATATATGATTTCTGGCGGATACGGACCGCTGAAGGGAAAGACATTCCGAATTGCGCATATGGGTGATCTTCAATTGAGAGATATAGAAGAAATCCTCTCCGTTCTGGACGAAACGTTACTGGAAATGAATGTATGAAAGTCCTAGTGACGGATCCCATTTCGGACGGCGGCAAAGCAATACTTTCTGAGGCGAAAATCCAACTTGTGGATCTGGCTGACGGTTCATCGTCAGAGATTGAGGAGGTACTACCGGAGGTGGCTGGGTGGATCATCCGAAGCGGAACAACCGTGACAGCTGACAACTTAGATAGAGCCTCAAACCTGAAAGTGATCGGAAGGGCCGGCGTTGGAATCGATAACATCGATCTAAACGCCGCGACCCTCAACGGTGTTGTGGTGATGAACACGCCGGCGGCCAATACATTCTCAGCCGCTGAGCACACAATTGCACTTATTCTCTCTCTTGCGCGCAATGTACACAAAGGATACAGCAGTCTAAGCCAGGGGAAATGGGAACGGCAGAAACTGGTGGGTACCGAGCTGAAAGGAAAGACTTTAGGCGTAGTTGGGCTCGGTAAAATTGGCAGTGAAGTGATCAGACGTCTGCACGCCTTTGGTATGAAGATTGTCGGCTACGACCCCTTTATAAAAGCCGATAATTACGAACTCGACTATGTTGAGTTTCTTGATATAGATGAACTATCTAAAGTGAGCGATATTATAACGCTCCATGTGCCTAAGACTGACAGTACCGCTGACCTGTTCAATATGGCGCGATTCAAGACTATGAAGTCTTCAGCGATGATCGTTAATTGCGCCAGAGGCGGCGTCATTGATGAAGCTGATCTGAAGGTAGCTCTTGACAAAGAAATGATTGCTGGCGCAGCTGTTGACGTCTTTGAGAACGAACCGCCTCAGGAAAGTCCCCTCATAGATGCAAAAAATATTCTATTCACACCGCATCTTGGTGCTTCGACCTACGAAGCAAAAGAGGGTGTATCACGTATGATATGTGAACAAGTGAGAGACTTTCTGCTCGATGGATCAATAGCGAATGCCATCAATATTCCCATTTCAGATATATCGTTGCTGCAGACCATGAGGCCGTTCATCAGTCTAGCTGAAAAATTGGGACTCATGCATCAACAGCTTGCCACTTCACCAGCAGACCGTATCGTTGTGGAAACACATGGTGCTCTTCAAGACACAAGATTGATTACTCTTGCTTTTCTCAAGGGATTTCTTGAGATGATGCATGGCAGTGGCGTCAATTTTGTTAATGCATCCGCCGTGGCCGAGTCGCACGGAATCGATGTTCAAGAGATCTATGGCCACGGCTCGGGAGACTACTCAAATATCATTTCAACAGAAGTTTTTGCTAACGACCATTCCCTTAAGATTAAGGGAAGCCTATTCTCGGAAAAACACGCCCGGATTACATACTTCGACGGATTTCATCTCGATACAAATCCAGAGGGGAATCTATTGATAGTTTACAACAATGACGTCCCGGGTGTGATTGGAAAAGTCGGCACATTTCTTGGCAGGAAGAGAGTCAACATCGCCAATTATCAATTAGGACGAAAGAGCAAATCACGTTTGGCTATGGGTATTATTCGTCTCGATGAACCACTTGACGATACATCCATAAAGCAACTGGAACAGATCGAGGAAATCATAAAGGTTCAACAGATCAACCTCCAGTAGCCGTTTATCCGTAGAGCATAATGACATTCAGCGCCAGTCAAGCGTACCTTCGCATCTTCCTGATCCAGATTCTTCTATTCTTATGGCTACTATCCGCCGCCATCGGTCAGGACTCGCTTCCCCTCTATGGTGTTCATAAAGATCAGATAGAACAGTTTGGTAAAAAATTACCATCGACGGAAAAAAATCACATCCAGACTGGCCTGGAAAACCTTCTCGCGAACCACGCCCACAAATTAACAGGTAAACGGCTAGGAATCGTCACCAACCACTCAGGAGTGGGCAGAGATGGCAAGCCCATCTGGGAACTCATCGCCACTGTCCCCGGCACCAATGTAGTGGCACTCTTCTCGCCTGAACACGGTCTTTTCGGTGAAGCCGCCGGTGGAGAGAAGATTCAATATGGCGACTCTGTGGCAACGGCCCGCGTCTACAGCCTTTACGGCAAGAATCGTAAACCGAGCCTGGAAATGCTGGAAGGGATCGACCTTTTGCTCTACGATATTCAGGATATCGGCGCCCGCTTCTACACCTATATCACAACCATGGGACTGATGATGGAAGCGGCAGCCGAGGCCGATATTCCGGTGATAATCCTCGACAGACCGAATCCTCTCACTGGCATGCGTATCGACGGACCGATTCTTGATCTTGAGTTCCGCTCCTTCGTTGGTTACTATCCTATTCCCTTTCAGTACGGCATGACAGCCGGTGAACTGGCGCAAATGATTATATCTGAGAGGTGGATTAACTTTACACCATCACTTGAAGTAATTCCATTATTAGGCTGGTACAGAGCCTTTTGGTTTGATGATACTGACCTTCCGTGGATCGACACTTCACCGAACATTCCCGATCTCAATACAGCCGTGGTTTATCCCGGGATGGTTTTGCTTGAAGCTACCAATATTTCAGAGGGGCGTGGCACGGATCACCCTTTTCTCTGGATCGGTGCACCTTGGATTGATGGCACGACATTATCTCAGCAAATGAACAGAGCGACACTTCCCGGCGTCGCTTTTCGACCTGTTCAATTCACTCCCATCGTGATGAGAGGCAAAGTGATCAATCCGAAGTATGAGGGTGAAGTCTGTCACGGCGTTGAAATCAGAATTGTGGACAGGTCTGTCTTCCAGAGTGTGTGGACGGGGATTACTCTCTTGACTACTCTGCAAGCAAACTACCCGGGCAGACTGCGGATAAGGACAGAGGCATTGAATCGATTGACGGGATCAGATATGCTTTCAAGGGCTCTTTCAGCTGGCATGTCAGCTGAGGACATAGTGGCAGAATACTCGGATGCCCTGAAATCCTTTGATGCAAAAAGGGAGAAATACTTTCTCTACCGATAGTCATGATACTCGTTAAGTTTAGTCGCTGTCTCCCTCTCACCACGACAGTATTGCTGCTTTTAGCGTCGTGTTCGTTTCAGACTGTCCATCACATACCGCGGATAACGGCGGGACAGAAAGCTAACATTGCTAAAAGAATCGATGCCGCAGCCGCCAGTGTGGACAATAATCTAAACCTCGGAGTCATGGTCGTCTCTCCCTTGACTGGCGAAGTGATATATGAACACAATGCCGATCATCTCTTCATTCCGGCAAGCAATGTCAAGCTGTTTACCGCCGCGGCCGCCCTTCACTTTCTCGGTCCCCATTACCGCTTTATGACCAAGCTGTATACCAACTCAAAGAGTGAGAATCACCCCGATTCAGAGATCGCAAATCTTTATCTTAAAGGCGGCGGCGATCCCGACCTCACTGATCGTGAACTGAGCGAGATGGTAGAGCAGCTACAAATTCTTGGTATTAAAGCAATCCAGGGAAATATCGTCGTTGATAACACACTGTTTGATTCAGATCCTTGGGGACCCGGCTGGATGTGGGATGAGGGTGCTCTATGGTATTTCGCTCCTATAGACGCCATGAATCTAAACGATAATTGTGTGACTGTTCACGTACGGCCCGGCCCGAAAGAAGGTAGTCTCCCTCTTGTAAGTATTGATCCGCCTACAGCACATATATCGATTGATCTGAAAGCGACCACTGTAAGAGCGAATAGTGGCAAGAACAGCCTCAAAGTTCAACGAAGATGGAAGACGAAAGAGAATATAATCGATATCACAGGAGAGATCCCCCTCAATAGCTATTCAAGACAGTTCACGCGCTCCGTGGAAAATCCTGCTATCTATGCCGGTACTGTTTTGAAAGAGCTGCTCGTCGACGGTGGCATAACCGTAGGCGGACTGGTGTGGCAAGATACCGTCCCCGCAGACACTGTCCTTCTATCCTATCACAGATCCGAACCACTCTCAGAGTCTGTCAAGAATTTCCTCAAGATTTCTGACAATCTCACTGGGGAGGTGCTAGTGAAGACTGTCGGCGCTATAACCGATTCAGCTCAAGGCACATGGGCAAACGGTCTGAGAGCCATCAAGACATTCCTGATTGATGAGGTCGGCATCGATACCTTACGAATGGAATACGCTGACGGTTCGGGCGTGTCGCGATACAACCTTATCAGTCCAGACCAGATTGTTCAGCTCTTGCTATGGGCCCATGATAGCTTCAAGATTTATCCTGAATTCGTGGTGGCCCTTCCCATCGGTGGTGCCGACGGATCTCTGGAGAAGCGGATGATGTCGGAAAATCTGCAGCAGAAGTCACGTGCCAAGACGGGCACGCTGAGAGGAGTCAGTTCGCTGTCAGGTTATCTCACGAGTGCCGACAACGAAACGCTGGCGTTTTCTATTATGATGAACGGGTATACGGGAGACAGTGACCCCTATCGTGAGCTCCAAGATAGGATTGTTGCCATTCTGACGACTTTTTCGCGTACCAATTGATACCAGTTTTAGTGGAGCCAAACGGTATCAATGTCAATGCTTTATAATAGGCGGTGATCACTCCTCAGATTCCTCGGGCGTTCGCACCCACGACCGTCTGTCACGGAATCCCTTCACCTTCAGATCTGCCCAGTCATCGATTATCTCTTTCAGACGCTTTACCTGATCAGGTTCATCAGCCATTTTCTCTTCTGCCGATTTAATCAGTTCTTTCCGAAACTTCTGAACTTCAGCGTAGCTCATGACAGATTCCTCAGCCCACGACTCTTTCTCTTGGTGTCTGTTGCTTCTGTCGGCTTCTACCCTGTTCATCTGTCTGCTTCTGCCGAACATGAAAACCACAATCAAAATGATTAATACTACGGCTCCGATAGTTATTTCAGACATCTTTATCCTCCCGTCAAGACTCCATAACCCAGTACACCCACCCAATAAACGATAACCATGATTACCATAACAACCAGCGCTATTGGCCAGGTAATCGTCGCCATACGGATAAAATCTTTGGCATCTAACTGACCGCTGGCATAAACGATGGAACTTGCCGGTGTACCGATAACA
>JASLRT010000109.1 GCA_030743815.1 Candidatus Neomarinimicrobiota bacterium
GCAGCAAGCGGATGTGGAGCTGACGATCTATAATGTACTGGGCCGTCAGGTGGCAGTAGCAGTTAACGGTTGGCGGGAGCAGGGTCGGCACGAAGTGATGTGGGACGGGACGGATAATTTCGGTAGGTCTGTAAGTGCCGGTGTTTACCTTTATCAGATCCGGGCGGGTGATTTCAGCCGTACGCGCAAAATGCTGCTGCTGAAATAACATCCAAAGCCACCGCTGACTCTGCCCTGAAGGCGTTACTAATCCCGGGGCGGGTTGGTGATGATGTACCACATGCATCTTTGCCTGTGGGAGTATTGTTTAAGCACTTTTATTGCGCTAAGAAAAGTGTAGTATTCAAACTGAAAAGCTCCTGAGAGAAGTGCATCTGAATAAGGAGCCTTAAATAAATGAATCTGGTGTGCTAACATACGTTGACCTTTCCTGATTTATAGACTACATTCGGATGGAGTGAAATCGACACAGCGAAAACTCACGGGACTGATCATAATGGCAGTCTTCCTGGCTTCGGGGTGTGACAGTCCCCCCGAAGTGACCATCGATATGCCGGCGGCTCAAGAGTCTGTAGCTGAGGTGGTGAGGATCGAATGTACCGCCACGGATGACGATTCGGTCACCCGGGTGGAATTGTGGGTTGATGGTGATTCTACAGGGCTGGCGGATGACGAGGAGCCGTTCACTTTTGCCTGGAATACTAAAGAATACACCGACCGGTCATCACACGCTCTTGTTGCCAGGGCTTACGACGTCGCCAACCAAGCGGGGGAAAGTGATACCGTTACGGTGACCGTGGACAACCGGCGCTCGTATCCTCAGCCTTTAGGAATTACTTCTACGGCATTCAGAAGCGGCAGATATACAATAGTTTGGGACCGTTCCCGCGATGCGGATTTTGCTTCCTATCGGGTGGAGAAGTCCAGCGAGCCGTCGATGACTGACTCAAGGGTGATCTTCACCTCGGAGAGAGTGTCTGATACATCCTACGTTGATCGAAAAATCGATCCGCTGCAGCCTCAGCACTACCGTGTGATAGTCATCGATACGTTAAGTTTTGAGAGCGAGGGGCCGATCCTGACTTCGCCCATCTATCCGCCTCCGAAAGCGATCGATATCATGTCTGTCACTTACGATTTTGAAAAGATGACCGTGGCTTGGAGCTCATCACCGGATGGCAACTTCCGTGACTATCAACTCCTCTATGCGGCCTCGCCCACCGGCAGTAAAAAATCTCTGGCACGGTATTCAGATAGAGCGGTATCAGAGCATGTTTTGGACGATTTTGATCCCACAAAGGAAAACTGGTTCTGGATCAGGAGCACCAACAGCTATGACCAGACGACAACGGGGAAAGGCGCCTCAAACGAAGTGGACAGCCCGCCGCCAAGAATTGACGTAAAGACGGTGAAGTATGACCTCAAAAAAATGGCGGTAACGTGGGACAAGTGTCAGGAGACTGACTTTGAATCCTATGAGCTTCTTTACGCCCAGGAAGAAACGGGTCCAAGGACTCTGTACGCTACTATTACCGATGCTGATGAAAACAGCTACCGGCTGACCGACTACGATCCAACTCACAAGAATTGGTTCTGGGTCCGGACGACCGACTACTGGGGTCAGACCTCAGTTGGCCGGGGGATAACTAATAAGGTCGATTCTCCTCCCCGGGAAATAGCCGTCAGATCTGTGAAGTATACCCTGGATGAGATGGTGGTGAAGTGGAAGCGCTCCAAAGATAAGGATTTTCAGAATTATGAGGTTCTCTATTCTGAAACGGAAGGAGGCGAAAGGGTATCGCTGGCGACGATTGCTAGCAGGAAGAAGACTTCCTACACACTCACAGAATTTGACCCGTCACACGAGAACTGGTTCTGGATTAATGTGGCTGACAGATGGGGACTGGAGTCGGTGGGTAAAGGTAAATCCAATAAGATTGACGCGCCGCCACAAACGGTGGATATCACTGCGGTGGAATACGATGACAACAGTATGACTATCAGTTGGGACCAATCCACAGAACCCGACTTCTTCTCTTATACACTGCTCTACTCAGAAATGGAAGACGGTCCCAGGCGATCACTGGTCACCAGCAGGGACAGCAGCAGGACTTCTTATGTTATGCGCGATTTTGATCCCACTCATGAAAACTGGTTCTGGGTTAAGGTTAGTGATAAATGGGGTCTTACGTCCACTGGCATGGGAAAATCGAACGAAGTCAATTTCCCTCCGGAGCCGCTGGATGTAACTTCCGTGAACTACGACCTGGAGAAGTTCGTTTTGAAGTGGGAGCGGTCCGCACACCCTGATTTTGTCTCTTATGATCTTCTCGTTTCGCACACGAGGCAAGGTCGTAAGCGGGTGATAGCCAGTTTCGCTGATCGGGAGATAACACTCTTTTCACTCGTCGGTCAAGGGAAGTTTGACCCCTCACGGGAAAGATGGTTCTGGATAAGGACCACGGATCATTGGGGTCAGGAGTCGTTTGGCAGGGGATATAAAGTGCTGGATGACAATCCTACCGAGCCGATCCTCGCTGAAGTAGTCTATCGCAACGATTCGTTCTATTTCACATGGACCAGGAATCCCGACGATGACTTCAAATCTTATACACTATATCAGTCATCACAGGCTGATATGAGCACTGAAGAAGAGATATTTTCCAGCTCCGTAAAGAGCGATACCACCTTTGTCCTGGAGGATGTGGGACCGTGGCACACAAAATACTATCGTCTCGAAGTGCAGGACGTCTGGGGACTGACCACTTCATCTGTTCCTGTTACAGGCGACTCCCACAGCTGGTTTGTCAAAACCTATGGCGGTACCGATCCAGAAAGAGGTCAATCCGTACAGCAGACAGAGGACGGCGGCTTCATTGTAACGGGACAGACCTACGCCTCAGACAAGAACGGTGATGTATGGCTGCTGAAGACTGATCCGAAGGGGCGTGAGGAATGGAGTCGAACATTCGGCGGTGAAGGGACAGATCACGGTTACTCTGTTCAGCAGACCGTGGACGGAGGTTATATCATCGCCGGTTTTACGGAAGCTTATCGTGAAAAGTGGAGTGATGTCTGGGTTATCAAGACCGATGAACACGGCAATCAGCAGTGGAACCGCACCTTTGGTGGTTTCAAGTGGGACAAGGCACATGCCATCCAGCAGACCAGAGATGGTGGATATATCATTCTAGGCTACACCTTTTCCTTTGGTAGCGGTGACTCGGATATCTGGCTCATCAAGACGGACAGGCAGGGCGATCGGGAGTGGAACAAGACCTTTGGCGGGTCGAACTGGGATTACGGTTATTCTGTCAATGAAACGGACGACGGAGGATATATTATCACTGGCTACACGGAATCGTTCGGTCGCGACTGGAGCGATATCTGGCTCATCAAGACTGATTCTCTGGGCAACGGAGAGTGGAACAGGATATTCGGTAACCGTGAATACGACTACGGTCATCTTGTGCAGCAAACTTTAGATGGGGGATATATTACAGTCGGTGTCACCCGTGCTTTTTACCCGGGATTTGAGGACGTCTGGCTCATCAAGACAGACCGGGAGGGGAGGGAAGAGTGGAATCGGACTTTCGGCGGCCGGAGCTGGGATAAATGTTATGCGGTTGATCAAACTTCAGATGGCGGTTTTGTTTTAACTGGTTCCACGCAGCTCATGGAAGACAGGGGGTCTGACGTCTGGCTTATAAAAACAGACAGTCAGGGAATCAGCCAGTGGAAGCGTCTGTTTGATGCCAGCGATAGTGATGATGTATATTCTGTTCATCAGACTACCGATGGAGGTTATGTGATTACGGGATTTACCGAATCCGCTGTTGAAGGTGCCAGTGACCTTTTGCTGATCAAGACCGATCCCGGTGGAAATGTACCGCCCGACGGTAAGTGACACATCTCAAAACAATTTAGAGACTAAATATAATTGTAACAATTGATCTGTAAATGGTCGGATGGACTTTATCAACCAACAATGGTTGACTTTACAGTCTTTCATGTTTAATTTTTTCGTTGCTGGGGGAGTTCAAAGTCCGTCAGGCAAAAGTAATCATCCTTAGAAAATACACAACAAGGAGGTGTCTCATGTTAAAACGAACTATCGTTTCGGCTGTTGCTGTGGTTTGGTTTGTTGGGATACATGCTCAGGATCAACCGATTGTTAACAGTGGAGGATATTCAAAAGTGTACCAAGGAAAAGAAGCCGCTTTTGTCAAAGATGTTTCCTCTCACGTCTCTGAATGGCATGGGGAGGGACAGTGGAACCAGTTTGGCTCATTGGTACTGTCCGGTCCAAGATCAGGTCAATACTTCATCGGCACGACCAACCACTACTGGAAGGAATATGATAATAGAGTGACCACCGATGCTCATGACAAAGATTGGGGAAGAATCTTGAAAAGATATATTGAAGAAAGTAGTGGTATGCTCTATTATGTCAAAGTACCTGAAGCCAGCTATAATGACCGGCGTTCCCCCATGTTTTTACTCACATATTTGTATTGTAAACCGGGAGATGTAGGTAAAAAACTGGACCTGATTGGGAAGATCAAAGAAGCAGCTGAGAACACAGACTATGAACGATCTTGGGGTATTTACAATGTCCGTGGTGGAAAAGGAAGTGTTCTGGTGACTGTGGGCAGAATGGACGGTATGGTCGACATGGGTCCGGCAAAAATGTCATTTCTTGATATGTGGGTGAAAACATTTGGTGAAGAAACAGCTGCTGAAATGGCGTCTACCTGGTACGACACCCATACGAAATCCGTAGAGGAAATTCACCTTTTGATTGACAGCATGTCCACACCTCCTGCAAATTAACTAAGTGTAATTTTCACCCATTGCACTTAACGGGTATTCTAATGCTCAGGATCGTAACCGTTTCGATTCTGTTGGCGTCCACAGTAGCTGGCCAGCATACAGTTGGTGACAGCGTAAAAAACTTCACAGCTCCGTACTGCTTTGCCGAGAGCGATTCCTTCAAGTTGTCAGATTACTTTATGGATGAAGATAATGGAAAGTACTACGTGCTCTGGTTTAACCTGTTTACATCCTGGTGACCATCCTGTCAGGCGGAGGCTCCGCTTACGGAAACCATCTATCAGACGTATAAAGATCAGGGCCTGCGGCTGATTGGCTTCGGCTTCGACTGGGACCAACCCTACAGTTGCTCCGGCTGGGGTGAGATGTTCGGGCTCACCTATCCCATCGCCGATGACAGCGAATGGTCAGCGTGGGATCTTTTCGGCATGGGCTACATTCCGCACAATATCATAATCGATCATACCATGACGGTGCGCTATACCGATTACGGATTCGATCAGAAAGCTGTTCTGGACGCCATCGAGGATGCCCTTGACGGAGTGTACCAGATGCTGGGAATTCCGAGGCTCGGTATTGAGTCGTATGAAATCTCCACGCTTCAGGAGAATGACTACGATGGTGTGTTGAATCCCGGCGAAGGAGGCGTCATTTCTGTCACTATCATGAATGAGGGGGGATTTGCCACCGCCACCGACGTGACATGCACTATCAGTGCTGATGATCCGGATATTTCCATCATGCCCAGTTCATTTGCCGTTTCAGGCGATCTGGAAGCGGGTTCTAGCATTTCCAACGATGAAGATCCGTTCGTATTCGAAATCGCCGCTGATGCGCCGCAAAAGACCATTCCCGTAACATTGACAGTATCAGCCGCCAACAGTGAAGGATTCAAGACGACTCAGACGCTCAATGTCAAGGTGTTGCTTGCTCAAGCCGGATTCCCCTTTTCGACAGCGAGTGTTGTTCACACGGCGCCCATCGTTTATGATATTGACGGCGATGGGGAGAACGAGGTAGTGGCCGGTACAGATGATTACTCCGTCTACGCCGTCGGCAGCGATGGAACACTCGAATGGACATATGTCACGGGAGGCAGTATCAAGTCTTCGCCGGCCGTAGCCGATCTGGAGGGAGACGGCGACGTGGAGATCGTGGTGGCGGCCGATAATTCAGCCGTTTACATTCTGAACGGTGACGGCTCCCTTCAGGCGGAGTACACCGTTTCGGGACTCATCTCCACGACAGCGCTCAAAGACCTAGACAGTGACGGTGATCTGGAAATCATTTTCGTAAACAGTCCGGGGAGCCTGTTTGTCATCAATCATGACGGCACTGAGTTTGAGTCCTTTCCCGTTGCGGTGGGCGATGGACCGCTGCTGAGGGCTCCGTCTGCGGGAGATCTGGACGGGGACGGGAATGCTGAGATTGTTCTCGGTACACTGAGAAGCAATGTGTGGGCTTACTCAGCGGACGGGGAGCCGCTGGATGGTTTTCCCTACGTGGCTGATGACAAAGTTTACGCCGAGACGGCACTGGCCGATCTGGACGGTAACGGGACTTCGGAAATCATCATCGGTACCGAGAGCGGGAAACTGGAAGTGATCGATCATACGGCCGAGCTCGTCTGGAGCTACGATGCTGATGACAAGATCAGGATTTCGCCCGCTGTCACCGATATGGATCAGGATGGAGATCTCGAACTGTTCTTCGGAACCGTCAGCGGGTCGATCTACGGTCTAAGCAATGAAGGCAACGACCTTGGCGGCTGGCCTCTGCTGACTGAGAAAGAACTGATCTCTGAGCCTGTCTTCTTTGATATGAATAACGATGACGTTGCGGAAATCGTTATAGCGCTGTCGGACAGTTCCGTCTGGGCATATTATTCCGACGGCGAAGTGGTAAAGAATTTCCCGGTGACGTTTGAAAGACCTGTTGCGGCAGGCCTGTTCATCGGCGACGTAGATGGTGACGGTGATGCAGAAGTGGCGACGGGGACAACGCGGGCGATTGAGGTTGTAGACGTCAAGACGAAAGCCGGAAAGAGCAAGTTCTGGAGCATGTATCGTGGCGGCCTTGAAAGAACGGGCGATTTTGCTGACGCCGGTCTGCTTTCTGTGGCATCATCGGCAAAGGCACTCCCGGACGCTTTCAGACTACTGCAAAACTATCCTAATCCGTTCAATCCTGAGACTACCATCAGGTACGATCTCCCACAATCATCGAGGGTGAGTCTCATCATTTACGATCTCATGGGACGCAAGGTGAGAACACTCGTAAATGCTGAACAACAGCCGGGCTATAAACGTGTCATCTGGGATGCCACGGACGATATGGGGAGGCAGGTCAGTTCAGGCATTTACATTTATCGTATAACCGCGGGTAAGATGACACTGAGTAGTAAGATGGTGCTGCTAAGATGAAAACTTGTTCATCGTATCCACCGACTGGCGGAGTATAATTTTGTTAATTGAGATTCAAGGACAGCTGGTCTTAATTCAGATTTGAAAGGAAAGTGATATCATAGCGGAATATGTCTGTTCGAAATGCGGTATGGGGGTGACAGGACTTACCTGCACGAGCTGCGGCAGTGAACTGGTACATGACCATATCACAAGAGATGACGGTACGAAGGTTGAAGTATCCAAGTGTCCCAACGGCTGCGGCATGATCAAATCGCCCACATGTTGCGGTCACGATATGGCTGCCGCTGATTTAAGCAATTGATTATATCCCGGCCATGTTGTGATCTATTCTTACTGATCCTTATTGTGTTTTTCCCTTTTGTTGTGAGCTCAGGCATGCAAGGCGATAGAGTTTTAACATCCGTTGAACTCGCATCTATTCGCTTCGAGGTGATAAATGGAGGTGAATCATCGAGGCGCTATATCTGGCTTCACGGGGATGAGCAGACGGCCAGGATGGCTATCGAGGCGCACATGAAATCTCATCCGGGACTGGCCTTTATCATAACTGGATCTGAACGTGAAATACAGTTTGAAGGGGGAATGCTTGATCCAAACAGGATGTTCTCCCGCGAAGGGGCCAGGAAGAATTTGCACAAATTCAATCCTCACTGGTCAGAAAAGAAGATGAACAGCACCCTCGAAAAGCTGGATCGAGATCGTGAAAACTTCCTCACCGCCATCACACCGCCCGACAGTGGATTGATCATCGCTCTGCACAATAATCTCAGGGGGTACTCTGTTGATGATGAAATCGATAACAGCAATGAGGTTTCCATCAAAAGCGATCAGAATCACCACAACTTCTTCCTCTGTACTGACAGAGATGATTTCACTAAGTTGTCACGCTCACCGTTTAATGTAGTTCTTCAGGCGTCAGCTGATGGGGAGGATGATGGTTCTCTCTCCCGGGCCATGGCCAGGCGCGGTGTACGCTATATAAATATCGAGGTGAGACTCGGGTGGCTGAGCCAGCAAAAAAAGATGTTGAACTATCTCGAATCAATTCTCGATTAGACCGAAGTTTCTTCCATTCGGTCTCCCAGGCGAAAGTGGAGATCACTAATATTGCTTTCTTTGCTTAGCCCCTGTTTAATCCCACACACGCAGCCATAGATCGGTCAATCGATTTACAGAATCTTAACCTCTGAAGTGATGGAAAGTACCGGGTGGCTCACCCTTCCACTTGTCTATTGATCAAAACAGTTTGAATTGCTTTCGTGTACGTGTAATAGTAAGGTTGTGCTCGCCGTTTGGATGCAGATCCAACCCGGCCGAGTGAAAGACCAGATGGGTAGTTCTGATGAATAGAGACGATGTGCGAGAATTACGAATCGCCGCCGCCGGTAGAGTCAATATGGAAGTTGATACTGGCGAAATATAACGTGTGAACGTAAAACCATTCGATGTTAATAGGAAAAATGTGCTTACATTTTTCCCTGAGGCAAACGTCTTAATTCCGCAACTTGTGGATCATCGGAGCAAGACGTCGAGTTTCAAATCGAACGCCATACGAATCACACCGTGTAGAGTTAAATGATGATAACGGGAGTTTAGCATGTTGAGAAAAGTAATCTTGCTGTCAGGACTGTTATTTCTCTTTGGCTGTGCTACAATCCCCAGTCAGCCTGCGGTTCTTCCTCAGGAAAACTATGGCACAGTCATTCAGGAAACCTCTGAACAGATCCGCAAGCTGATGCGTAAAAACGACGTTGTGGGTCTCAGCATCGCCCTTGTGGATGATCAGCGGATCGTCTGGGCGGAGGGATTCGGCTATGCAGACAAAGGGGAAAAGATACCAGCTACCGCGGAGACTGTTTACAGAGTAGGTTCTATTTCAAAACTGTTTACGTCAACTGCCGTCATGCAGCTCGAGGAAAAGGGAAAGCTGAATATTGACAGCGCCTTTGTACGGTACGTGCCAGAATTTTCCATCCGTTCCCGCTTTCAGGATGCACCCTCGATCACACCTCGAACAATGTTGACTCATCATTCCGGCATTCCGGGCGATATTCTAAAAGGATTTATCACCCGCAATGCTTCTCACTATTCAACAGTTATCGATGATTTGAAAAGTGAGTATGTTGCCTACCCCATCAACTTCGTCTTTGCGTATTCGAATGTTGCCATGTCTCTCCTCGGTTATATGGTAGAAAAGGTTAGCGGCGAAGATTTTGTGCAATACATTGAAGGACAGATTTTTGAACCCATTGGTATGAATCACTCCTCGTTCGGGATGCCGCCTCATATTGAGAAACTGTATTCAAAGAGTTACAGGGAGGGGAAAGAATATGAGGATCCAGACATACGGGAAGTCCCGGCCGGCAAGATGGTTTCCAATGTGTTGGATCTGTCCGATTTTATCAGTATGGTCTTCGCCGAGGGTACTGCCGACGGCAATCAGATTATTCGACCGGAAACACTGGATGAGATGCTGACAGTTCAGAATGCAGACGTTGAACTGGATCTGGATATCGAGTGGGGTCTCGGCTGGTCGTTGACACGGGGCGCTGGACTCGGTTATGCGGGCAAGGTAGCGTCGCACATGGGATCGACCGTCGTCTTCCACAGCTTGCTGATTACTCTTCCTGAACAAAAACTGGGTATTGTGGTACTCACCAATTCTGAGAGAGGGAGAACCGTTGCGGATCAGGTTGCGCCGAAAATTTTGAAGCGTGCTCTGGAGCTTCGTGGCATCAAAGCGCCCAAAGTGAGCGATCCGCCCAAACTTGTGCTGGAAAACGAAGGAGACCTGTCACAGTATGAGGGAATCTACTCCTTTCCGTTCGGCAGCACCGAAGTTGAATCACAAAAAGGGCGGTTGAGGGCTCGAATTGATAAGATCAAGATTGATCTCATTCCAAACGACAGGGACACCTATACACCACAACTGAGACTGTTTGGCCTCTTCCATAAGACCATCTTTGATCAGGAAGTTGAATTCCTTGAAATGGGCGGAATGAGTTTAATCTCCGTAACGTCCGACGGATTGAACAGGATATTGGCTCAGAAAGTGGAAGAGACCCCCATTCCCGATAGTTGGCGGCGGCGGGAGGGAGAATATGAAAATATAAATAAGGGAGAGGATATCATCTTCGTTGAAGATCCATCCCTTGTCGTTGAGGACGGCCTTCTCATATTCGAGGGCGAGATTATGGACGATAGAATAAGGGGTATTTTGCAGCCTATTGATGATAATGAAGCAATCATGATTGGACTCGGACGGCACATGCGTGAAACCTTCAGGGTGGTGAAGGATGAGAACGGCGACGAACTTTTGTTGTACTCCGGTTATCTCATGAAGAAGCGATAGACGTGCGTTTCAACTCAGGACAGCGGCCGGTAAGGGGCGAGTCTAACTTCGACATGACTGATACCTTCGTTCCCGTGTCACTGTTCGCCGTTCTACTGTGCGCGATGCTCAATTCGTTCAATTACCTTTCTGCGGGCCAGTCGGGAACTGCGGTGGTACTCCTGGGGACGGGAACGCCCAACGCTGATCCCGATCGATCCGGTCCTGCTGTAGCTGTTGTCGTAAACGGTCAGCCTTATCTGGTCGATTTTGGTCCGGGCGTCGTTCGGCGGGCCGCTGCTGCATCCCGTTCCGGCGTGGATGCGCTCGAAGTCACCAATCTGACGCGCGCATTTGTGACTCATCTCCATTCTGATCACACCGTCGGCTATGCCGATCTCATCTTCACACCGTGGGTACTCGGGCGAGCGGTACCTCTGCAGGTATACGGTCCGAAAGGTCTGAGAGCCATGACACGGCATCTTACCGCGGCTTACCGAGAGGATATCAAAATCAGGCTCAACGGGCTCGAACCGGCGAACAGTACCGGCTACAGAGTGGAAGCTCATGAGATTAAGCCGGGTGTCATCTATGAGGACTCCAATGTATCGGTGACAGCCTTTCCCGTGGAGCACGGCAGCTGGCGAGAGGCGTTCGGATATAAATTTGTATCTTCAGACAAAACAGTAGTCATATCCGGCGATGCACGGCCGAGCCAGAGCATTATAGATCAGTGTAACGGGTGCGACATTCTTGTGCATGAGGTCTATTCTGCGTCCCGCTTTCGCCAAAGACCCCCGGAGTGGCAGACATATCATGCGAGTTTTCACACCTCCAGCACAGAACTGGCAGAAATTGCGTCAGCGGCCCGGCCCGGTCTGCTGGTCCTGTATCATCAGCTTTTCTGGGGCGCCACGGAAGAGGAACTCCTGAAAGAAATATCATCTCAATATGACGGCAAAGTTGTTTCAGGCCGTGACCTTGAGGTGTATGAATGATCGTATTCAGCAGTCAGAATTGAAAGGGGATAACTTGATAATCAGAAGAACCGTGCTGTTACTTTTCTCTCTCTTGCCTGTCTTCTTCGCGTGCAGTTCGGGAGAAGATTCGGCTCTCAAGCAGAAAGCTGATGAACTTGCGCACAAGTACATTATCACTGACGGTCACATCGATATTCCGTGGCGGCTATCGAAGGAGATGGAAGATAT
The DNA here is from genome assembly GCA_030743815.1 of Candidatus Neomarinimicrobiota bacterium. NCBI lineage: Bacteria > Pseudomonadati > Fidelibacterota > Fidelibacterota bacterium. The sequence continues at coordinate 11,799 of JASLRT010000109.1, forward strand.
TACCGTACGGACCGAAGGGGGGGATTTTGACTACGTCCGCGCCACCGCCGGCGGACTCGATGTACCTTTCATGTCCATTTACGTTCCGGCGTCCTACCAGAAGACAGGGGGCGCCAAGGTGAAGGCCGATACCCTTATCGATATGGTGGTGTCTTTGGTGGAGGATCATCCTGACAAGTTCGCCCTGGCCCGATCGCCCGATGAAGCGCAACAGAATTTCGAAAACGGCAAGATTTCATTTCCCATGGGGATGGAGAACGGTGCGCCCATAGAGGGAGATCTGGCCAATGTGGCGTACTTCCACGGGCGGGGTATCCGTTACATCACGCTGACGCACGCGAAGGACAACCACATCTGTGATTCATCCTACGACACGACGGGAACATGGGGCGGATTGAGCCCTTTCGGCCGCGAAGTGG
>JASLRT010000110.1 GCA_030743815.1 Candidatus Neomarinimicrobiota bacterium
GCGCATTTTCACTTTCACCGACAGCACGGATGAAGTTATTGCAAAGGATGTTTTTTCCACCCCAGCTTGGTCTTCCTCAGGAGAAAAGATCTATTACACCAAAAAATCGAAACCGGATAGGAACGGTTCGAAATGGTTCGATCTTTACGTCTATTCATTTGAAGATGAGGAAGAAGAGCGGCTGACGAAAGGTGCAAGAGCCTTTTCACCTGTTATTATCCCCGGTGATTCGTTGTTGGCTTACCTGGCTACCCGGGACGGGACACAGAATATTTTTCTGATTAACTTGAATTCGGAGAAGTCAGAACAGATAACACGTTTCGATGATGGACGCCAGATTTCCAGTCTTACTTTCGATCCCAACAAAAGGTGGCTCATGTTCGATTATGTGGAGAGTCATTTCAGGAATATTGCAGCCCTCAATCTGACGGATACGACTTTTGTTGATCTTATGGCTGTTCCCGAGTGGGACGAACGGGATATGACGGCCACGGCCAACGGAGGACTAATCTATTCCGTGGATCGGTCAGGCATTTTCAATCTCTTTTATGTGAATTCCTCAGATGGTCGCCAAGGCTATATCTCCAACGTTTTTGGTGGTGCATTCATGCCCGATGTCAGTAGGGATGGTAAGGTACTCTATTCCCTTTATGAGAATGGCGGCTACAGCATTGCGCTCGTGGATTCTGTTCGACTGGTGGAAGAAAGTAATGTTGGTTACAGCCCTGACTATTTCACAAAATTTAATGGTTTACCTCCTCCAATAATGGCGGACGATTCATCTTATCCTGATTCCGTATCCAGGAATTATGAAGATTCATTTTCCAACATGTTTTTCTTTCCGAGACTGCAGATCGATTATGGTATGGTTAAACCGGGATTCTATTTCCAATCCAACGAAATGATCAACCGGCTCAGCGTTTTCGGTGGAGCCGGTATCAACAGGCTTACTGATCTCGATTTATTTTTGCTCTTCGAACTGAGAACGCTCTATCCCACCCTATATGCGGAAATCTTTTTCATGACGCGACACATCACCAATCAATCTACCCTTTGGGATGTGATTGATATTGACTCGGATGTGGCTTACCGACTTTTCCAGATGGAGGGAGGGGCAAGTTTTCCATTGCGAGGTCAGCACAGTGTCACCTTCTTTGGCTCATATCAGAATTACCGTTCAAATGCACTCTGGTGGGTTCCCGGAGAACAGCTGTTCGGCAAGTCGGGAATCGATTACTACAGCGGTATTCATACAGGTTTGAGGTGGGACACACAGGTTTCCCGAAGAACAGTAGACGATGACATCCTACCCAGCAACGGTTTCAAGGTTCATCTCGATATCCGCCAGGAGATCAATCGATTTTACAGCCCAGAGGCATCCTTATTCGAGATCGTTTTCAACAATTTCAACTTCACCAGAGTGGAGGGGAGCAGTGAAGCTCATTTTGAGATACCGTACACGAACCGTTGGACATTCTCTGCTGAAATGGCCGGTGGATGGATGTCGGAGACGGAAGTAGATTCATTCTTCAATTTCTTTACCGGAGGAATGCCTGGGATAAGAGGGTATCCTTTTTATGCACTTGAAGGGAACAGGATGGCGTTGGTCACAACTACAGCGAGAATTCCCATCATGAGACAGCGCCACATTCCACTGGGTCCGTTTATTTTGCAAAATATAGTCGCTGGATTCATTGGTCAGTTTGGTGACGCCTGGAACGGGAACGGTGGAAGCTTTTCCGGAAAGCGATCGGCGGGAGTTCAGCTCCGGTTTGGCGGTTTTTCATTTTATAATTACCCGACGGGAATTGCCGTGGAATTACACAGGGGATTAGATAAATTCACTGCGCTAAATCACGAGTATGGCGGCGACTCACGGTTTTACTTTA
>JASLRT010000111.1 GCA_030743815.1 Candidatus Neomarinimicrobiota bacterium
CTGTCACTGAGTGCCTGCCAGCTCGCCTCAATGATATTGTCTGAAACGCCAACGGTAGACCACGATGAGTGTTCATCACTGGATTCAATCAACACGCGTACTTTCGATTGGGTTCCGTGCTTTTCATTCAGCACCCGTACCTTGTAATCGACAAGCTGCACTTCGCTGATTTCCGGATAGAAGCGGGTTAGTGCTTTTCTCAAGGCGTTGTCCAGAGCGTGGACCGGTCCCACGCCGTCAGCTGCCGTGTGTTCGATTTCACCGTCCACCGCCACTTTCAGTACAGCATCAGCCCCGGTGTGACCGTCCTCATTATATTTTACGTGTATCCTCGAATCGAGAACTTCAAAGAACGGTGTGAATTCCCCCGTCTCGCTCCTGAGCATCAACTCGAAGGATGCCTCCGCGCCGTCAAATTGAAAGCCTTCATATTCCAGCGATTTGACACGCCTTACGATTTGCTCCACTAACTCTTCGTCGCCATTGAGATTGACTCCCATCTCCTTCACTTTGTACCGGATGTTGCTCTTGCCTGAAAGATCAGAAACAAGAACACGCTGTTCAGAACCGACGGTTTCGGGGGCAATGTGTTCGTACATCCGCGAATTTTTCATCACTGCGTTCACATGAACTCCACCCTTATGGGCAAAAGCTGATTTTCCCACAAAAGGCGCACTGTGGTCCGGAGTAAGATTCATCACCTCCGAGACAAAATGGGTGAGGTGACTGAGCTGTCTCAAGTCAATTATTTGTCGTGTTTTCATTTCCATTTTGAGGAGTAGATTTGGGATTACGATGCACAGGTTTGCATTACCGCACCGCTCTCCGACCCCGTTGATGGTCCCTTGAACGTGAGTGGCACCGTGCTGCACCGCAGTCAGTGAATTTGCCACTGCCAGTCCGCTATCATCGTGAGCGTGAATTCCCAACGCTGTTCGAACGTTTCGCTTGACCTGTTTGAGGATAGCTGCAATTTCGCTGCTGAGACTTCCTCCGTTGGTATCACACAGAACGATTACGTCCGCCCCACCTTCTTCTGCCGCGCTGATCATTGTCATGGCAAACTCAGGGTCATCCTTGAATCCGTCAAAAAAGTGTTCCGCGTCGAAGATAACCTGCCGCCCGTTTTCCTTGAGGAAGCGGACGGAGTTGTGGATCAATTCTTCATTTTCTCCATCGTCCAACCCGAGCCCCTGTTTCGAATGGAATCTCCAGGTTTTACCAAAGATGGAGACGACAAATGTGTCAGTCTGCAATAGGGCATTCAGATTGGGGTCCGTTGCGACCGATTCGGGGCGGCGGGCGGTAGAACCAAAGGCGCAGAGCCGGGCTTGCTGTAAATTCACTGACTTCGCCCGTTTGAAGAATTCTTCATCACGGGGATTACTGCCGGGCCAACCTCCTTCGATGATGTCAATGCCGAAATCGCCCAGTAGTTGAGCAATCCTCAGCTTGTCCTCCACAGAGAGGTTGATCCCTTCTCCCTGAGTACCGTCACGGAGGGTAGTATCGAAAAGCTCGATCTTTGTGGACGCATCCATGATGTGTTCGTTCATTTCATAAAGTCTCCCTGAACAGCCACGGCGCTTCTCTGCGTTTCGCCTCTTCATAAACTCTTATATCGTTGCTGAGCCTGAGGGTCGTAGCGATATCATCCAGTCCTTCTAACAGAGATTGTTTGTGGGATGGAGCGACCTCAAAATCAATTGTTCTCTTATCTGGAGCTGTGATGGTCTGAGCTGTCAGATCAATCGTCAATACGTAACCCGGCACAGCTTCCACTTCGAAGAAGAGTTTGTTTACAACGGTTTCGTCCAGAACGATGGGGAGGATGCCACTTTTGAAGCAGTTGTTGTAGAAGATATCGGCGAAGCGGGGCGAAATGATGACTCTGAAACCGTAGTCCAGAAGTGCCCACGGGGCGTGCTCGCGACTTGAACCACATCCGAAATTAGCCCGGGTGAGTAGAACTCTCCCTTCGCTATACCTCGGCTGATTAAGGACGAAATCGGTATTCAACGGTCGATTGCTGCAGTCCATCTCCGGCTCACCGTGATCGAGATAGCGCCATTCATCAAACAGGTAGGGGCCGAAGCCGGTCCGTTTGATCGATTTCAGGAACTGCTTGGGAATTATGGCGTCGGTATCCACATTTGCCCGGTTAAGCGGCACCACAACTCCTGTAACTTGCTTAAACTTCTCCATCGGGCTAAGAATTGACAAATTCCCGTACGTCAACAAAATGACCTGCAACTGCCGCTGCCGCTGCCATAACTGGGCTGACCAGATGTGTTCTTCCGCCCTGGCCTTGGCGCCCTTCAAAATTTCGGTTGGAGGTGGAGGCGCACCGTTCTCCCGGTTCAAGACGGTCGGCGTTCATGGCGAGGCACATGGAGCATCCCGGCTCCCGCCATTCAAATCCTGCCTCCTTAAAGAGTTCGTCCAGTCCTCTTGATTCAGCCTCCTGTTTAACCAATCCCGATCCCGGCACAACCAAAGCTTGCTTTACAGGCGGCGCCACACGGTTACCTCGCACAACTTCCGCTGCAGCCGTCAGATCTTCCATGCGGGAATTGGTACACGATCCAATAAACACTCTATCGGGAACAATATCGGTCATGAGTGTGCCGGGCTCCAGATCCATGTATGCCAGCGCACGTTCCAAGTGATCTCTTTTCGATGCATCGGATTCTTCAGCAGGATCTGGGATGTGGCCGGTGACATTTGTGACCATCTCAGGCGAAGTCCCCCACGTCACCTGCGGCTCGATAGCAGAAGCGTCGAAGTCCAGCGTTTTGTCGAACTGTGCTCCCTCATCGCTGTATAGAGCGTTCCACGCCGAGACGGCTTCATCCCACAAGGTTCCGTTCGGCGCGTAGGGACGCCCCCGGATGTAATCAAGTGTCGTTGCATCGACCGCAATCAGTCCGGCACGGGCACCCGCCTCAATAGCCATATTGCAGATGGTCATGCGGCTCTCCATTGAGAGAGCTTCAATCGCTTCACCGGCAAATTCCACGGCGTAACCTGACCCGCCGGCAGTGCCGATTTGGCCTATGAGGTAGAGGATCATATCTTTGGCGCTGATCTCCGGGCCGAGCCGGCCGTTGAGCCTGATAAGCATCGTTTTCATTTTCTTCTGCAACAGACACTGCGTCGCCAGGACGTGTTCTACTTCGGAAGTTCCGATGCCGAAGGCGAGAGCGCCGAAAGCGCCGTGGGTTGACGTATGAGAGTCGCCGCAGACAATGGTCATTCCGGGTAAGGTTGCCCCCTGTTCTGGACTCACCACGTGAACGATGCCATGGCGGGGATCATCCATGGCGAATTCGATGATGCCGAACTCGCGGCAATTCTTTTCCAGCGTGTCCACCTGAAGTTTTGATATTGGATCAGTGATGCCGTTTTCACGGTCTGTTGTAGGGACATTGTGATCAGGGACCGCGATGTTCGTCTCTTTGCGCCACGGCCGGTGTCCAGACAGACGCAGCCCCTCAAAAGCCTGGGGTGACGTAACTTCGTGAAGTAAGTGCCTGTCGATGTAAATCAGAGACGTGCCGTCATCCATACAATGGACCAGATGGCTGTCCCACAATTTGTCGTACAGAGTTCGTCCCGGCATCGGTAAAGCCCTACGGTGTAGCTACCATCTCCAGAAATTCATCCTCTATCGAAAAGACTCGCTGCTCTCTTAGCGCTTCGAGGTACGCCTTTGTGCTCGCTTCGATGATATCAGTTGAAACACCCTTGCCTACAAAAGATCGATCCCCCTTTCTTACGCGTACCAGAACTTCGCCCTGAGCCTGGCGGCCGGAGGTAATGGACCTCACCTGATACGATTCGATGTGAGACTTTGTGCCGAGGGCGCGATCGATCGCGTTAAAACAAGCATCAACAGGCCCGTCACCGATAGCGGACTCTTCAACCACTTTTTCATCGACGTTCAACCTTATAGTCGCTGTTGGGATGGTGTCTGTTCCCAGCGTCACGTGCAGATAATCGAGATAGTAGTGTTCATCTTCCTTGCGAGCTTCATCACCCATGAGGACGCGTAAGTCGTTATCAAAGACCTCTTTCTTCTTGTCGGCGAGAACGAGGAACTGCTGATAGATACTGTCCATTTCCTCTTTGGATAGATGATAGCCCAGCTGTTTCAACCTTGAAGATAGGCCATGCCGGCCTGAGTGACGACCGAGGACGATCTTCGTGTCGGCTACGCCTACAGCTTCAGGCGTCATTATTTCATAGGTCTGCTTAAGCTTCAGGACACCATCCTGATGGATGCCCGATTCATGAGCGAAGGCGTTCTCGCCGACGATGGCTTTGTTAGGCTGCACTATTATGCCCGTGAACCCGGACACCATTTTACTGGCATTGTTTATCTCCTTGGTAACAATATTGGTGCCACAATCCCAGAGATCTTTCCGTACCTTGAGCGCCATAACGATTTCTTCCAGCGAAGCATTGCCGGCCCGCTCGCCGATGCCGTTAATGGTGCACTCCACTTGCCTCGCTCCGTTCTGGATAGCGCTGAGGGAGTTAGCCACCGCCAGTCCCAGATCATTGTGACAGTGAACGCTGATTACTGCCTGATTGATGTTACTGACCCGCCGCATCAGTTCGGCAATCTTGGCGCCGAATTCGTTCGGCATTGTGTAACCTGTCGTGTCCGGAATATTTACCGTTGTGGCGCCAGCATCGATGACAGCTTCTGTTATTTCAGAAAGATATCCGATATCTGTTCTGCCGGCATCCTCGGGAGAGAATTCCACATCGTCAGTGAATGTTTTCGCATAGGCCACAGCGTCGCACGCCATCTTTAGGATCGTCTCGCGCTTTTCTTCCAGTGTTGTGCCGTACCGGTCGTCTCCGAATTTTCCCGCCAGATGAATATCGGACGTGCCGAGAAAAGTGTGGATTCTGAACTTGTCTGTTCCCTTCAGTGCGTCGTAGGCGGCCTTGATGTCCGCCTCCACTGTTCTCGCCAGTCCCGCCGTGACGACATCTACTTCCCCAGCGATCCTCTGAACTGCATCGAATTGTACTGATGACGAAACCGGAAAACCTGTCTCGATTACGTCTACTTTCAGCTTCGCGAGTTGCCGGGCGATCTCTACCTTTTCATATACGTTTAGCGACGCTCCCGGCGACTGCTCGCCGTCCCTGAGTGTCGTGTCAAAAATGATAATTCTATCCTGCATTATTCATCTCCCTCATTGTTCCATTGATGTTTTTGTTTTACTTGTTTCGTCTGACCGCCTCAAAGATTTGACGATTAGCTCCCCCATTTCACTGGTTGATACAAGGTTGGAATTCGAAGACGCGATATCTGCAGTGGCGTAACCTGCCGCCAAAGTTTCTTCAATCGCTGTTTCGAGTTCCTCCGCCGCCTCTTTCATATGGAAAGAGTAAGCAAACATCATGGCTACCGAGTTCACCATCCCGATTGGATTTGCACTGTTCTGTCCGGCGATGTCCGGTGCACTGCCGTGGACCGGTTCATAAAGCGCATGTCTATCCCCCACGCTGGCTGACGGCAACATTCCCAGACTTCCGGAGATGGTCGCTGTTATGTCGCTGAGGATATCGCCGAACATGTTTTGCGTGAGGATAACATCAAACTGCCCTGGATCGCTCACAAGCTGCATGGCGGCATTATCAACATACATATCGTTCAGACTGACTTTTGGGTAGTCTCTATGAACCTCATGGACAACGTCCTTCCAGAACTGAGAACTTTCCAGAACATTTGCCTTATGAACCGACGTGACGCTGTTTCGCCTTTTGTGTGCCAGTTCGAAGGCGATCCGGGCAATCCGTTCTACCTCTGGCCGCGAATAGGCCAATGTGTTCCAGCCGCGCTCTTCATCCATGCCCCTCGGCGAGCCGAAGTAAATGCCTCCCGTAAGTTCACGCACAACCATAACGTCGGTACCTGCGACAACTTCCCTCTTTAGAGGTGATGCCTCTACAAGTGCACCATACACTTTGGCAGGCCTCAAGTTAGAATAGAGTCCCAGGGAATCGCGAAGTTTCAGCAGGGCCGCTTCCGGCTTCTTTTCATGGGGCAGATTCTCCCACTGCGGACCGCCGATGGCGCCCAGAAGAACGGCGTCAGATTCCTTGCAGACCTGCAGTGTGTCATGGGTTACGGGCACACCGTGTTCTTCGTACGAACTTCCCCCGATCAGTTCGGTATTGAGTTCGCATTCTACGTCATAGCGGTTGCCCAGTTCGCTCATGACGGGAAGTGCCGCATCCATCACTTTTGGGCCGATGCCGTCTCCAGGGAGGAGAGTTAGTCTGAATGTCTTCATCGCTTCAATGCCACATAATCTTTAATTGGATGGAAGATTTTCCGGCCGCAGCGGACGCAACTGCTGCCCCGCTTGCCACATCTCCTGACTGTTGACCTCCTCCAATTCTTTCTCAAGCCGGTCGCGATAGTCGGGCCGGGAATTAGATTCGATGGTTATCTTAGCCTCTTCTCCGCTGGTGACGTTCCGATAACACTCCTCAATGACCGGCTTCAGCGTATCCTTAAATCTCGGTGCCCAATCGAGAGCTCCTCGCTGGGCGGTAGTGGAGCAGTTGGCGTACATCCAGTCCATCCCTTTTTCCGACACTAGGGGATAAAGACTCTGCAATGCTTCTTCGATGGTTTCATTATAAGCTTCCGATGGCGAGTGACCGTGTTCGCGCAACACTTCATACTGAGCCAGGAAGGCGCCCTGAAGCAGACCCATAAGGACGCACCGCTCTCCTGTAAGGTCGCTGTAGACCTCTTTCTCAAATGTTGTCTCGAACAGGTGCCCCGATCCGATGGCGAAGGCAGTGGCAAGACAGCGTTCACGGGCGCGTCCGGTTTTGTCCTGATGGATTGCATAAGAGGCGTTAATGCCCCGTCCATTCAGGAAGTAGTTGCGCACCGTCAGGCCGCTTCCCTTAGGTGCAACCAGGAACACATCCACATCTTCTGGTGGTACGATCCCGGTGTTTGTGTGGAAGACGACACCAAAACCGTGAGAAAAGAAGAGGGCGTCACCTTTCTGGAGATTTGCCTGGACGGTGGGCCACGCCTGAATCTGCCCTGCGTCAGAGAGGAGAAAATGCAGGACAGTCCCCCGGTGGGCGGCCTCATCAAGCTCAAAGAGGTTTTCCCCTTCCACCCAGCCGTCATCCAAGGCCCTGTTCCAACTTTGCCCTTTGCGAAGTCCGACAATGACATTAAATCCCTGATCGCGCATATTCAATCCCTGACCGCGCCCCTGAGGACCGTAACCAAGAATAGCTGATACTTCATCCTTTAGAATTTCCCTGCATCGATCAGCAGGGTAATCCGACCGCTCGATAATAGTTTCCTTATAACCGTTAATGTTGATCTCTTTCATGAATGTCTGTCTCCGTTAGGTTTGACTAATGGTATGTGCTTACATGTTCCGGCGCCCACATAATATCATCCGGCTGGGCGTTAATCCTTTTACCGTGCACATTGTGGGTCTTACCGCAGCGCATGACGATCTTTCCGGTCCGGGTGATTTCGGTTATGTTGAAAGGTTGAAGCGCTTCAACAAATTTGTTGATTGTTTCTTCCTCGTCCATCACCTCCACGATAGCGGCCTCTGCCCCCATATCAACGATCCTGGCTCCGAACTGCTTGGTTATCTTGTTGAGGCTATTCAGTTCGTCGGGCTCCATAGTGACTTTCACAAGAATACACTCTCTTGTGACGCACGGCAGTGAGGAGACGTCTTTAACGGCAATCACGTTCACCAACTTCAGCAGGCTGAAGTAGATGTTTCCTCTCTTATGCGAGTCCTTTTCATCCGCTACGATGGTCATCCTGCTGATGCCGGGTGTTTCACTGTGTCCCACAACAAGACTTTCGATATTGAAGTTGCGGCGCCGGAAAAGGCTTGCTATGCGGTTCAGGACGCCCGGTTTGTCTTCCACAAGGGTGATCAGGGTCTGTTTCATGTTATCCTCTCCTTCTCTCTTTTCTCTCCATTGCCGGTGAAGAGGGGGTGGGGGCGGGTGATCATGTCGTGCAGGTCGGCTCCGGCGGGGACCATGGGGTAGACCATATCGTGCTGTTCAACCACGAATTCGATCAAAGTTGGACCCTCCTGGTGTTGAGCTTTTTCCATGGTTGGAATAACATCGTCCAGTTTATCCACACGGTAGCCGCTCAATCCATACGCCTCTGCCAGCTTCATATAATCGGGGCTGGTGATGGGCGTTTCGGCATACCGGGCCTCATAGAACATCTGCTGCCACTGGCGTACCATTCCAAGATATCCGTTATTGATAATGGCGATATTGATATTGACGTTCTCCTGAACGGCTGTTGCCAACTCCATGATAGTCATCTGAATACTACCATCACCAACCACCACCCAGATTTCGCGCTCTCTCTCGTGAAAACTGGCTCCAATGGCAGCTGGGAGGCTGAATCCCATGGTGCCGAGACCGCCGGAAGTGATGAGAGTTCTCGGATCATTGTGTTCGTAGTACTGTGCCTCCAGCATCTGGTGTTGACCTACATCAGACACTATGAGCGCCTCTCCGTTGGTCCCTTCCCAAATGTGACGGATAGCCTGGGCTCCCAGGAGGGAATCTGATTTAATGCTCTGAACGTCCCTCAGCTGAGATTCCTGATGCCATTGAGAAATAGTCTTTAGCCACTCCGTTCGTTCTCGCTTTACGATGCCTGGAGTGACCTGCCGCAAAACTGTAGCCAGATCTGCGTTAACCGCTAGGTCTACCTGGATATTCTTATTGATTTCTGATGCGTCAATTTCGATGTGGATCTTCTTGGAGTTAGGCGAATAGGTTCTCAGGTTTCCGGTCACCCTGTCGTCAAAACGCATGCCGCAGGCGATGAGCAGGTCAGCATCCTGAACTGCTTTATTTACCCAGGCTTCACCGTGCATCCCCATCATTCCGAGCACAAGGGGGTGGCTGTCCGGAACGCCGCCAATGCCTAGAAGGGTTGTGGCGATAGGAATAGAGGCCCTTTGCGCCAGATTCATCACCTCCTTGCAAGCGTTAGAAAGCAGCACGCCGTGACCAGCAAAGATGAGCGGCTTTTCCGCGCCGTCCACCATCTGGATGAATTGCTCGACGTATTCGTGGGAGGTCTCTTTCGGCGGATGATAACCGGGAAGGTCGATGGGATCGTCTGGATAGACGAACTGCGCGACGGCGTTTTGTACATCCTTGGGAATGTCGATGAGTACCGGACCGGGTCTGCCGCTCCGGGCAACAAAGAAAGCTTCGCGGATTGTGGCTGCCAGCTCTTCTACGTCCATGACGAGGTAGCTGTGTTTGGTGACGGGGATGGCGGCGCCGGTGATATCGGTCTCCTGAAAGGCGTCAGATCCGATGACGCCAGTTGTCACCTGGCCGGTGATGCAGACAATCGGGGAGGAATCGAGCATTGCCGTTGCCATGCCGGTAATCATATTGGTGGCGCCGGGTCCCGACGTCGCCATGGCGACGCCGACCTTTCCGCTGGCGCGGGCGTAGCCATCGGCCATATGGGTGGCGCCCTGTTCATGACGAACCAGCACGTGATGGACTTGGTCCCTGTATTTGTTCAAGGCGTCGTAGGTGGGGAGGATGGCACCGCCGGGATAGCCGAAGACTACGTTTACATCTTCGCAAATGAGGCATTCCCAGATGATTTCAGCGCCGGTGAGTCGTTGTGATTTTTCATTCATGATGTATTCCTCTCTATTTCAGAATCGCTCCCGTATTCGCGGAGGTGACCATACGGGCGTACCGTCCCAGGTATCCACGTCTGATTTTGGGGGTAAAGGGAGGTAGTTGCGCCAGCCGTTCAGCGATCACTTTGTCATCCAGATCGGTGGATATAGTTTTTTCTTCAATATTTATCGCAATAGTGTCGCCGTTTTTCAGTGCAGCGATGGGTCCACTTTCGGCCGCTTCCGGTGAGATATGACCGATGCATGCCCCTCTCGTGCCGCCGGAAAAGCGCCCATCCGTGATAAGCGCCACCGAGTCTCCCAGTCCCATTCCCATGATGGCACTGGTGGGGGCAAGCATCTCCGGCATGCCGGGTCCCCCTTTGGGACCTTCGTAGCGGATAACTACTACATCGCCCGATTGAACCTCTCCGGCGAGGATTCCGCTGAGTGCTTCCTCTTGAGATTCATAGATCCGCGCAGGACCGGTGTAGACTTTCATCTCTTCCTCGACCGCCGCCGTCTTTACGATCGCTCCGTCCGGCGCTAAATTACCGAATAGCACCGCCAAGCCGCCTTCCTTCGAAAAAGGGTCTTCCACAGGCCGGATGACGCTACTGTCTGACACCGCTGCATTCTCGATATTCTCTCCCAGCGATTTTCCGGTAACAGTGGGGCGGGAGAGGTAAAGTGCGCCGTCAACTTTGGTGAGTTCTTTCAGGATAGCGGAGACGCCGCCGGCCGCATCCACATCCTCTAGATGAATTTCCCTTGAAGCGGGGCTTACTTTGCACAGATAGGGAACCTTCTGCGCCAGACTGTTCAGTTCGCCAAGAGAGAAGTCCACCTCCGCTTCGGACGCAATAGCCAGCCCATGGAGGACCGTATTGGTGCTGCCACCCATGGCCATGTCTAGACTGAAGGCGTTCAGAAGAGACTCCCGGCTGACGATATCTCTCGGCTTCAAATCTTCGCGAATCAAGCTGAGAATCCGGCGACCGGCCTTCCTGACGAGATCGCGCCGCCTTTCATCCACAGCGAGGATTGTCCCATTGCCCGGTAGGGCTAAGCCCAGGGCTTCCGCAAGGCAGTTCATAGAATTAGCGGTAAACATGCCGGAACAGGAGCCGCAGGTAGGGCAACTGGCATCCTCCAACTCTTTCAGCTCCCGCTCAGTGATGCTGCCACTCTTGAACTGACCGACGCCCTCGAATACGGAGATGAGATCAACCTTTTTTCCCGATGATGTCCAGCCCGCGCGCATGGGACCGCCGGAAACGAAGATGGTTGGTATGTTGAGGCGCACTGCGGCCATGAGCATGCCGGGTACGATCTTGTCGCAGTTGGCAATACAGAGCAGACCGTCGAGGCAGTGTGCCTCGGCTACGGTCTCTAGACTGTCTGCGATCAGTTCCCTGCTCGGGAGGGAGAAGCGCATTCCCAGATGACCCATGGCGATACCATCGTCCACACCAATAGTGTTGAACTCGAAGGGGACGCCGCCGGCTTCCCGCACCGCCTCCTTGGCGATACCGCCCAGTTCGTTCAAGTGCACGTGGCCGGGAATCAGATCGATGTAAGAGTTGGCAACGCCGATAAACGGCCTACTGAAGTCGCCGTCATCGCGGATAGCACCTGTCGCCTTTAGAAGGCTGCGGTGGGGTGCCCGCTCAAATCCTTTCTTTATGGTGTCCGATCTCATAACTTTTTTCTAATTACTCCTTGCTCACGGGGCAGAACCGCCGAATCCGACGTGACCGAAACGATTGCCTCTTTGGTCAGGTTATGAGGATGTTTTGAGGAGGGTTGGATACTCCGTCCCATAACCTGCCTTTGAGTTAGTGTCGGTCAGGCTGCTAGGACGGAAGCCCAATAAGCAGAATAATTACAAGAAGCAACTGGTTAATAATGGAGATGTAGTTCGACAAACCAGTCTTTAGACCGGTTATGAGTCCACTTTTTCGTGGTGTTAATTGTCTCTCTGTTTCCATTATCAGCTCTGAGCTTCTCTAAATCTGGCGCCCAATGTAAACTAACTTACCGAGAGGGTGCAAGTGTTTTCTCAGTACAAGAATTCCACCTTTCATTATGGTGGTATCACTGACTTCGAAAGGTGTTGTCAGACTTTCGCTACAAGCGGCGGATTGCCGCTCCACGGACGTTTCTGGTTATCGCGCGCCAGAGTGCGGCGGTAGTATTCGAAGGTTTTAGACGTGCCGTGCCAATTCTGGAAGCGCTGAAGTATTTGAACTTCTCCTGAGAATTTCTGTGAAATACCGTCCCGGACATGGCCGGTTACATACTTGAAGCCCTTTTTTCTAGCCCAGCTGAGGTAAACTCTTTTGAGGGTTTTTGCATAACCGTTCCCTTTGTACTTCTTCATGACAACGAAGGCGTACGTGTATAGTGTGTCTTTTTTCCCCATGTTTTCGTCGCACTGAAACGACGGGTCGTTAGAGAAATACTCCAGCGGGACGCCGATCATATAACCGATAATCTCACCGCGATGACGGGCAGCGAAGGGTAGTGTGTGCGGATAGTTAAAATACTTCCGAATGCTGGTCTTTGTGAGCCGGGCATTTTCGTTGAATTCTTCCACAAGATGTTCCGAAATGGCTATCAGCTGAGGTATATCTTCTTCGCCAACTCGCTCAATCAGTTCGATCTGAAAGTTAATTGAGGACGAGGCGATGACCCTTGAGCGCGTGGTAACAGCAATATCCAGGGTGAGTTGCTCAGCTGCTTTCTTTGGAGAAGATATCATTCTTTGACTCAAATTACTCCATCTAGAATAAGATACATATGTGGAATAAGGCAATCAATTTGTGAACTGTTAACCGCGAATGAACGCCCTCCCGGCTTGTTTGGAATGTTACCCGTCTGCACCTTATATTAAGCCATCCTGAATACAATTCTATGACCGCCCGTATCTATCTTGACAACAACGCCACCACGCCAGTGGACCCTGCCGTCCTGGAGGCGATGCTGCCGTACTTCAGCAAAAAGTTCGGCAACGCCGCCAGCCG
>JASLRT010000112.1 GCA_030743815.1 Candidatus Neomarinimicrobiota bacterium
AAAATGATCTGGATTGCTGGTCACTCCGGACCGGAGACGGCGGAAGACGCGCGCACACATTTTGGCATCTTCGCCCCAGGCGTGACCCAGCTCTTTCCCGAAACGCAGATTCTCAATCTCCACCCGTGGGAGCACAATGAGGTGGCGCCTGTCCTAGGTGCGGCCCTCGCCACGGACGTCCCCATCATCACCCTCCACCTTACGCGACCCCCCATTGAGATCCCCGACCGGCATGCACTCGGCATGGAGTCCCACATGATGGCGGCGAAGGGAGCGTACATCATCAGGGACTATGATCCAGACCGTCCAGGGGAGGGGGTTGTCATCATCCGAGGAACAAGCTGTACGTCTAACCTGGTTAAAATTCTCCCCCGGCTCAAAGAGGAAGGTCCCAACGTGAAGGTGGTGGCAGCAATCTCATGGGGACTGTTCCAGCGCCAGCTCGATGACTATCGCCGCGCTGTGCTATCACAAGAGGAAATGCGCGACGCCATGATCATCACGAACACAGCGCTCCGGCTGATGCACAACTGGATCGCTGACGCCAGCGTGAAGCAGTATTCCCTATCTTCCGACTGGGACAACCGTTGGCGCACAGGCGGCAGTGTGGAGGAGGTGGTGGAAGAGGCGCACCTCTCGCCGGAATGGATCTGGCAGGGGATTGGGCAGTTTGGGCAGGTACGGACGGAAAGGGCGTCAAAACTGGCTTCCGCGACAATATAGCAACGTCAGTTCTCACGTCGAACGCACCTCCCGTTCCAGACTATTGTTTGCAATCGATTCAACCTCATATTAAATTAAGGGTTACATTTTGTCCCCGTCACCGCACTTGTCCATATTGTAGCTTGCATGTCGATCATATTTAACTGCGTCTTCGATAGATGACAGATACCCATCTTACAGATCCTGAACCGCAGGAGGAAGACCTTGCTGTTGAGCAGACACTCCGGCCTTCATCATTTGATGAGTTTGTCGGACAGTCTGACGTTGTGGAAAACCTGAAACTCTATATCGAGGCGTGCCGGAAGCGTAATGACGCCCTCGATCACGTTCTTCTGTTCGGTCCGCCGGGCCTGGGGAAAACGACACTGGCTTATATCATATCAAGGGAACTTGACGTGAATCTGAAACAGACTTCGGGGCCAGTACTGGAACGGGCGGCAGACCTGGCGGGACTACTAACCAACCTCCGCTTCCGCGACGTACTCTTTATTGATGAAGTGCATCGGATGAATAATGTGATTGAGGAGTATCTCTATTCCGCCATGGAAGACTATGCCATCGACATTCTTATCGACCGTGGACCCAGCGCCCGCAGTGTCCGCCTGAATTTGGAGCAGTTCACTCTTATCGGCGCCACCACACGGATGGGCAGTCTCACATCTCCCATGCGCGATCGCTTCGGTGTTGTGTTGCGCGTCGATTTCTATGATGTGGACGATCTGATGAAAATCATCCTTCGGTCCGCCGGCATCCTCGCAGTAGAGGTTGACGAGGGAGGCGCCCTTGAGTTGGCAAAGAGGTCACGCGGTACGCCGCGGGTAGCCAACCGGATTCTGAGGCGCTCGCGGGACTATGCGCAGGTGAAGGCCGATGGCAAAATTACCGAGGAGATTGCGCACAGGTCTCTAGATAAATTGGGCATTGATACGTTTGGACTGGATGACATGGATCGGAGTATCCTCAAGGTTCTGGTGGAAAAGTTCAAAGGCGGCCCCGTTGGGCTCAATTCGCTCAGCGTTGCCGTCGGTGAGGATTCGCAAACCATTGAGGATGTCTATGAACCGTTTCTCATCAAGAAAGGATTCATCCAGAGGACGCCGCGAGGCAGAGTGGCTGAGGATAGAGCTTTTAATTACCTTAAGGTCGAAAAACCACAGGATCAGCCGACATTCTTCTGATTGAAGGAGACTATATATGTTTGAGAAACGTGTGAAATTGAGACTGACAGATTTCGATTACCATCTTCCAAAAAACCGAATTGCCCAGTATCCCGCAGATCGCCGGGAACGCTCAAGACTTATGGTCATTCACCGGAAGTCGGGAGAAATCGAGCACCGGCGGTTTTACAATATCGTCGAATACCTTAAGAGGAATGATCTTGTCGTCATCAATACAACCAAAGTATTCCCGGCAAGACTCTTCGCAGTGAAGGACCGCACCGATGCGACGGTGGAAGTCTTTCTCTTGCGCGAGTTGGAGAATGATTTGTGGGAAGTTCTGGTAAAGCCCGCCAGAAAGGTGCGTATCGGGAACAAACTCCATTTTACCGATAAGGTACACTGTGATGTTATCGACAATACCGTCTCAGGTGGCCGGGTTGTTCGGTTTGAATACCCAAGTGACGATTTCTATAAAATCATTGACAAGATCGGGCACTCACCGTTACCTCCCTATATCAAGAGAGATGCGGAACCACGGGACAAGGTAAGATACCAAACTGTATTTGCTGAACATCGGGGTGCTGTGGCAGCACCGACGGCCGGACTGCATCTTACTGAATCTTTGTTGAAGACAATGAAGGCTAAGGGTGTTAAAGTAGCGCCCATTGTTCTGCATATTGGTCTTGGGACTTTCCGTCCGGTTCAAGTGGAGGATCTCACCCGCCATCAGATGGATTCCGAGTTCTTCCAAGTTCCCGCTGAGACAGCTATTGCTATCAATGAGACTCGAGCCAGGGGGAAGCGCATTTTCGCCGTGGGGACATCTACCGTTAGAGCTCTCGAAACAGTTGTTGTCTCCGGGTTTCAGGTGACGCCAAAACGCGGCTGGACAGATAAATTTATATATCCTCCCTATGACTTCAAGATGACTGATGGCATTGTCACGAATTTCCATGAACCGAAGTCGACGCTCCTGATGCTGATCTCTGCCTTTGCTGATCGTAAGTTGACCTTCAAAGCATATCGTGAGGCCAAGCGGGAGAAGTACATGTTCTTGAGCTATGGCGATGCCATGATGATTGTCTGAGCGTTCGTCTGTGCGCGTCTCGGCCGTCATTCCCGCCGCTGGAAAGGGGCTCAGATTTTCCTCTGGTGACAACTCTTCACCTGTTACCCTACGAAAGCAGTTCAGCGCTCTCCTGTCTGAGCCGCTCATCTTTACTACTCTTCAGCCTTTCCTTTATCTGGAACGGATTGACAGCATCGTTCTGGCGGTACAGGAGGATGCTTTCAACTGGTTAGAGAGTCAAATGGAAGAGCGCCATTTTGAGAAAGAGGTCCGGCTGGTGGTAGGCGGCAAGCGACGACAGGATAGTGTCCGCAACGGTCTGGACGTTGTGGCGCCGGAGTCTGACGTTGTGGTCGTGCACGATGCCGTGAGACCTTTCGTTGAAGAACGCTGGATTGACGAAACGGTCCGCCTCTGTGCGGATTACGACGGCGCCATCGTGGCAGTGCCGGCAAAGGATACGCTGAAGCAGGTGAGTGGTGAGGTGGTGAATGCTACAATTGACAGGAGAGATGTGTGGCAAGCACAGACGCCTCAGACATTCAACGTCGAAGTGCTGATTTCCGGTTTTGACAGTGCCGAGGCGCAAGGCATTCAAGCCACCGATGAGGCGCAACTTGTGGAAATGAATGGCGGGCGGGTGGCCATCGTGGAGGGGAGTCACCGGAACATAAAGATTACGACGCAGGAGGATTGGGAGTTGGCACAAGCTATTTATGAGGGAAGATTGGCGAATGATGATTGAAGATTTATGATTGTAAATTGAAGATTGACAATGGAGAGATGGGAGTTCGCACGGGCATAGGGTACGACGTACATCGTCTTGAGGAGGGCGAGACGCTTGTGATTGGAGGGGTCACGATTCCATTTGAGAAAGGGGCCGTGGGGCACTCCGATGGAGATGCGCTGTCTCATGCCGTCGTTGACGCTCTTCTCGGGGCGGCGAATCTCGGCGATCTCGGTCTGTACTTCCCGAGCGACGATGATCAGTGGAAGGACGCTTCCAGTCTGGAGTTCCTCAAGTATGCCGCCGAGAAGGTGCGGTCTGCCCATCTCGAGATCTCGAACGTGGATGCCACTGTTGTCTTAGAAGAACCGAAGCTGTCCCCACACATTGAGGAGATGAAATCAAATATCGCCGCAGCCCTCGGCATTGATATGCCCCTTATTTCCGTCAAAGCGACCACCACTGATGGAGTTGGATTCATCGGCCGGGGCGAGGGAATCGGTGCCATGGCGGTAGCAACATTGACACAAGAATAGGGGCGGGAGTCCAACATTATTCTTACCTTGGAGTCTTGCGCTAAGATCAACATTGGCCTGAAGATCACTGGCCAGCGGTCCGACGGCTACCACACACTTCAGACGGTATTTCACGAAATTCCCCTGTTCGATACACTCACTCTGGAAAAGGAAAGTAGCGGCTGTACGCTCACATCAGATGATCCTTCCCTCCCCGCGGATGAGTCCAACCTCTGTGTGCAAGCCTTGAACGCCTTGGTGGCAGAGCACGCCGGCATAGGCGGTGTGAAGATCCACCTCGAGAAGCGGATTCCTGTCGGCGCTGGTCTTGGCGGCGGCTCCAGTAATGCGGCGGCCGTTCTGAAGGGCACAAATGATCTCTACAACCTCGGGCTTTCGATAGACGAGTTGGAAGGAGCGGCTGCCCCCATCGGCGCCGATGTCCCTTTCTTCGTCCGTGGCGGCACTCAGTATGCCGAGGGTATCGGCGATGTCCTCACGCCTGTATCGCTTCCGCCAATGGGAGCCACTTTGCTGGTGACGGCCCCTGTGCAGATATCCACCGCTTGGGCATACGGAGAATTGAATAATCATTTGGCAGGGAAGTTCACCACAGGTAAATTTGCCGCCGCTTTGGAGTTCTTCGATTCGTGGGCTTCAGCGAATGAGTTTCTTGAGAATGATTTTGAACCTCTGGTGTTTCGAACATATCCAGAGATTGGCGAGATTAAAAATCGGCTGTTGGATAACGGCGCCCGGTTCGCTAGTCTGTCGGGGAGCGGCTCGACTGTGTTTGGTATCTTCACGGAGGAGACTGAGGCTCTCGAAGCCGGAAAACAGTTTTCACCTCCAATCCAAACCTTTCTCACTTCTCCCATCAACAGATAGCTTACGACCCGCCAAACA
>JASLRT010000113.1 GCA_030743815.1 Candidatus Neomarinimicrobiota bacterium
CGAACCGGTCCCGAATCGTCGCCAGAATAGGCATATTATCACTGGCCCACTCTAGCGCCCGGCGGCCTTCCCGCGTCAGTTTCTTATCTTTAATTTTGCTCATGAACCGGTGCTGCCGAAGCCACCCTCACCGCGAGACGTTTCGCTGAGCTCATCTACGATTTCCAGCTCAAGGGGAGATCCATCCATGGCCACCAGCTGAAAGAGGCGCTGACCCGCCTTTACGGTGTACACCTCCTCGCTGATATTATCACAGAATGCGATGAGCTCACCTCTGTAACCACCATCAATCAGTCCGATGGAATTGGCCATCCTTAGCGGAGTCTTGGAGATACTGGAGCGAGGTATGAGAAAGTACGGTCTCTGCCCTTCCATTTCGCACGCTACCTTCAGGTGGATCGGGGCAGTCTCACGTGCCGAGAAGGTCATTGATTCAGGCACATAGAGATCGAGGCCCGCATCACCATCGTGAAAGTGACCGTGGTCACGATAGAATCCCGCTACATCGGCCGAAAAAGGCCTAAGCTTAATCTTCATTTTCAGATGATCCTCCACCCAGCTGATTCCAGATCCAGTAGACGATAGATCCCACAACAAGAAACGCAAACCCCCACGCCGGCAGTAAGCTCCCTCTGTCCAGATGAAATCGAATAACGCCCCATGACACAAAGAGCGCACAGATAATGTAGGCAACGGGAACAAGAGGAAACAACGGTGTTTTATAGCTTTCACTGTTACCGTCCGCCACACTTCTTCCACGCACTTTGAACAAGGTGGAGATAGATACGGAAGAGAATAGAATCATTACCACGGTTGTTGAATCAACAAGGCTTTCAATATCCAGCACATACATGAGGACAATACACCACGCCGCCTGAAGAATGAGTGCATTCACCGGCGTCTGGAAACGGGGATGGCGTTTGGCTGTAAATCTAAAGAAAACACCGTGTTCGCCCATAGCTTGAATTACTCTCGCTCCGGCAGTCTGAATGGTGATTGAAAGCGAGCTAACCACCGATATAAAGATCAGGAGAGTGAGGAAAGTGCTCCACCCTTCTGCTCCTACTGTCTTGAGTGCGATGACAGGTACCATCTCTTCTCCGCGCATGGCGTCGAGACCGATACTCTTCAGAAAACCGATCTCCACCACAATGTAGATGATCATGGTAATCAGGGTACCGCCGATAAGAGCACGTGGGAGAGTTTTTCTCGGATTGTGTATTTCACCTGCGATGTATCCCGCCACGTTCCATCCTGTATATGCGAAAAAGATTGGAATCAGAGCCCTCGAAAAACCGCGCACGGGACTGGCATCTACCAGATTTGCTGCACCGCTCTCAACAGAGCCTGATCCACTCTTGAAGAGGAGAAACGTCAATATGAACAGCCCGCCGATCTTAATCACCGTGAGGATTGATTGAAATCGCGCTCCCACCGTAATCCGAAGACAGTGAAGGAGAGAGAAACCGATAACGAGAAGTGAGGCCAGAAACGGTTCTGACAATCCGCTCTGCGGAAAAAATTCGAGGAGATACTTGCCTCCGAAAACGGCGAGGATGGCGATTGAACCGGTTTCGAAGATGACAAGACTCATCCAGCCGTAGAGAAAAGCAGGATAGCGCCCGTAGACATTATTCAGGTAGAGGAAGTCGCCTCCTATATTGGGGAAAGTAGTGGAGAGTTCAGCTATAGACAGCGCACCGAGCATGGCCATTACGCCGCCTCCGATCCAAGCAAAGATGAGCCAGGAACTATCTGTGACTGGAGCAGCGGCGTACCCGGAAAGCAGGAAAATCCCGGAGCCGATGATATTCCCTGCCACCATGCTGGTGGCATCGAATGTTCTTACGACACGCTTGGAAGTGTCAGCCATCACAATTCGGCGACATTAAGTACAGAAAACGGCATTACCATCGCACAAGAGTAATCGCTGTGCCAACTATAGTGCCAGATGAATAACGAGGCTACTCGTTCTGCTGGTAGACGGTTCGAATGGGGAACGGGATGTTGATCCCCTCTTCGCCAAACCGCTTATGTAGGCGCTTGATGAATTCGTGCGTCACAGCCCACTGGCCGGAATAGTCCTTTGCAGTAAGGGAAACGCGGAAATCTATGCTTGACTCGCCGAAGTTCATAAAGATCATGTTGGGATCAGATTCAGGGATACCACCTTCCACATTTTGCATGACATCTCTTGCCACTTCCAGCGTTACTCTTTCCACGTGACCAAGGTCGCTATCGTAGCTGACGCCGCACCCTAACCTTACGACTAACTCCTTAATGGGCGCGTCAAAATTCTTCATGATCGCCGCCGACAGTTTGGCATTAGGAATCACAACAAGATTGTTCTTTCGATCCTTGAGAGTTGTGTTACGCCACGAAATATTGTCAACCGTGCCACGGTGCCCGCTGTCCAGTTCCACTAGATCCCCCGGTACTACCTTTTTGGACAGGAGTATATGGAGGCCGGCAAAGACGTCAGAAAGGGTATCCTTGAGAGCCAGCGAGACTGCAAGACCGCCGACGCCCAGAGCGGTGAGCAGGGGTGTGATGGAGATTCCCAATGTCTGAAAGACAATCAAGAGTCCGATAGTAATGATGAAGATCCTAACGAGGTTTGTGAACATGGCCGCAGAAGGCAAAGCATCAGTGCTCGCTGCAAACAGCTCGAGCAGTCCAACGCCGGCTCTTGCCACGGAAAGCGTAATGGAGAGGATGATGAGGATAAGTATAACGGTCTGCGCCGATCCCAGCAACTCGGGACTCAGGGGAATCCCATCGAGGGCAAAATAGACTCCGCCCAGAAAGAACCACTGTATCGAACTTGACTCCACAGCGGAGAGGACGACATCATCGCCGCGCCATTTCGTCCGTGCCGCGATTCTCTTCAACTGCTTGTGGATATACGTCTTAAAAATCCACCCCGCCACAGTAAAACCTAAGATGGTGACGATGGGGATGAGATATGCCGTCATGGACTGCGTGTCGAGGTTCATTTGGACTCCTAAAGTTTGGCGAATTTACAAAGGAGAGGAGTTGAGACTAAGCGATTTGTCTGATCTCATGGTCCTTCCCAGACTACTTCTCCTTCACGCACCACTTTCTCCATCTTCAATTCTCCACTTCTGTCCCATTCCAGGTGAAGGAAGGGAACATCCTCAATAAAAAGAATCTCTGCGATCAACGCCCCGCTCTCGTCCCAATGGAGTTCCACGCCGTGCTTTTTCTTCCCCAAGTATTCTGTCTCCGATGCCTTGCGCCCGTTCTTGTGCACTTCAGTCGCCAAACGGTGATCACTGAACTTCCTGATATCTGTACGGCGGCCGTGAACATCCCATTGCGCTTGCCACTTCAGTTCGCCAGACTGATATCCCTTCACCAGACTTAACCTCCCGTTACCGTGATAGTTTGATTCTGCCAACAGTTCCCCTTCAATATAGACGTTGTCCTGAATCAACTCTCCACTGGGCGACCAGCTCCTATCGTGTCCGTGCTTGAGTCCTGCCTCCCACTCTATCTCCGACGCCACCCCACCCATAGAATACCACGACCGCTCCAGACCGTGCTGAAGGCCGTCCTCATATTCTTTTATCCACTTTTTCGCACCAGCATCAGACCAGTGTATCACTTCACCGTGGAGGACATCCTTCCTGTACAATTCGGTGGTTCTGACAGAACCGTTATCGTACCATTGCGTCCACTTCTTTATCCGTTTTCCCCCACTGTAACGTTCTTCTACAGCCAACTGACCGGATGGATACCATTTCAAAGTCTTGCCATGAAGCAGACTGTCTTTATAGACTTTCTGTGAGTCGAGATTCGACGATTCACTCCACCAGCGCCATTTACCGTGCACTACATCTTTCTTAAAGCGGCGCTCCGCCCTGAGCGCTCCGTTCTCATCTTTGATGATCCATTTACCGTCAATGAGGCCATCCTCATAATCTATAGCGTCTCTCTCCCGTCCGTTGGAATGATAGGTGAAAGATGCTCCGTTCAAACTGCCCTTGCGAAAGCTGTATGACGACGTCATGTTTCCGGCTTTATCCCAGTAGGTCTTACTGCCGTGAACTATCCCCTTCCTGTAATTCCACGTGGAGTCAAGATTGCCGTCGGCGGCCCACCCAGACCACTCGCCGTGGGGGAGTCCTTTGGCGTACGACTGCTCAGTCCGTTTCTTTCCGTTCTCATACCAGCCTATATACTTGCCGTGGAATTCGCCCTTGCGGTAGTTGATCTCTTCCAAAGGTGAATTGTTGGTATAGTAAGAAACAGTCTTCACCACAATTGAATCAGTCTTGGATTGCAGATAGTGAACTTCTGTACGGTAACCGGCGAGAGTCTTTTCGGTTGTCTTCAGTTCAGCAGCACAGCCGACAAGCACCAACTGGAGAATAACCGTTGGGCCAACAAAGTAGAGAGTGTGCATCGGTTTCAAGGTAAGTGATACACTCCAATGGCATTTCCGTAGAGACTGGCGAGGTACAGTTTGCCTTCCTTCTCGATAACGTTAGACACATTTGAGAAAGTTTTGCCCGATGGATCGTGGAGACTCTCGACGATTTCGCCGTTGTGATTCAGTTTGAGCACGAAACCGTAGGCTTCGGCGCCGGGACGGAGCCAGTCCGGCAGGCGCATGAGGAGCTTCTTGATCCACACTCTGGGGTGGTACACCTCATCCACTGTCCGGTTGCGAGGAGAGACGATTGCCAGCCAGAAGTTGCCTTTGCCATCAGCCATGATGCCGTCAGGATAGCCCGGGAGATTATCTGCGAAAACGTCCCGTTCCCCTGACCTCTCGCCCTTGAGCCAGAAGCGGGTGACACGATAAGCGCCTAGCTCCGTTACGAGTACGAAACGGCCTCCCCCGCCAACTGTGACACCGTTTGCATAGTATAGATTTTCGCCCACTACATCCATAACTCCCACCGATGGATCGTACCTCAGCAACCGGCCGAAGGGACGATGAACGAGAATATCATGAAAGGTATCGTGCACGAAGATTCCCGAGGTGACGTCTGAAAAGTAGATCCTTCCATCGGGAGCGATATCCAGATCATTGGGGAAGTGGAGTGGCAGTTCCCGGGAGAGAGCGACTAGGGTATCTATCTTGCCGGTGGGAGATACAGAGATGAGACCCAAGCCGGGATCACAGGCAACAAGATTTCCTTGGAGATCAAAGGCAAGTCCCAGCGGCCTTCCGCCCGTCTGCACAAATTCTTCCACGGATCCGTCATGAAGTATCCTTCTGATAGCACCGTCTTCTTCCGACGTATAGACGAGTCCTTCTTCATCTAGCGCTACATCTTCAGGTCCTATGAGCAAACCTTCGGCCAGGAGTTCCACTTCAGTTAGCCGATTATTCTGTTCCAGTGCACCTTGGGATTTGGGCGCCGGTTCGGGCGTGAAAGCTACAGGCTCGATGTCTGGCATTTCCGCGCAACCGATGATGAAAAGGAAGATTGACAGTGATACTCCAAGCAGACAATTAACTGCGAGAGAAAGTGCGATCTTCTTCTCCGAGTCGCTTATAAATCTATTCTCAGATGACAGGTTTCCAAGGTCTTCCCACATCGCCCTACTGATCGAGATACTCATCTAGCGCCCGCGAGACCTTCTCCATCGCCTCAGCGAAGCGACGCATGCCGTACCCGATCCGAATAAATCCTTCCGCATCAAACGTATAGTTTCCCGGCGGTACAAGAACGGAGTATTCCTCGGCCAATCGGAGACAGAACTCATCAGTGTGGATGTCGGGGATAAACTTGGGAAAAGTGATTGGACCACCTTCGGGTTTGACCCAGTCGAAGACACCGTTCTTCTGAGCCATCCACTCCTTGAGCACACCAAAATTCTCATCCACGATAGCTTGATTCCTGGCAAGCACTTTATCCCTGTGTCTGTGAGCCAAAGCCGCTATCTGCTGATCTATGGTGGCGGCACAGACGGTAGTATAATAGTTGATATGCCACAGTGATTCGAGAATGTCCTCGGGCGCCGCAATCCATCCCACTCTCAGGCCGCTCAAGCCGAACGACTTCGACATACTGCCAGTAGAGATCGCCGACTGATCTAAGTCCCGTACGGAGCCTGTGGCCGGCTTGCCATCTACCGTGATTCCGCGGAACACTTCATCCACCCACACCTTGGCCCCTACCTCTCCCGCAATGGCTATGACACTCTGAAGTTCTTCGTCTGACATAATATATCCCGTGGGATTCTGAGGATTGTTGATAACGATCAGTTTCGTCGATTCGTCAACGAGATCCTCCAACTCGGCAAGGTCCGGCTGGAATTGATTCTCGTGACGCAGTCGCCATTTCCGCACTTCCGCGCCGAGATCGCCGGCGAGCTGATAGAGCGCAGGATACATGGGAAACATGGCTACGACAGAGTCTCCCGCTCCCACGAGGGATTCCACCAGAAGAAAGATCGCCTCTGTACTGGAACAGGTGACGAACACTTCTCCGGGCGAGGTGCTCTTGTACCACGTAGCGACGGTTTCCTGAAGTTCCGGCAGACCGCCCACAGGCGCCGAGGTCAGTTTAGTTTTACCGAAATCGATTGCCTCACCTGTGAGATCAAACAGCTCATCCACTGTCATTCCGGCGCAGCTGCTGGATCCAAGCAGATGATCCACCTTGAATTCGTAGCGGTCGAACCATTCTTCGAGGGTAAAGACTGAGTACTTCATCAGCGTACCATAACTTTGCGTTCAGCAGTAAGATGTAGATTTTTCGTTCGAGGCAATGACTTCATGAATCATCTCCTTTCATTTCAATCAATTCTTCCTTACTTGTTTCTTCTACAACCACAACTGCCTGTCCAGGCTACGATACTGGATTGCCTCTCCCAGATGTTGGGGTTCGATCTTAACTCGGCCCTCCAGGTCGGCGATGGTCCGCCCCACTTTAAGGATTCGGTCGTAGGCGCGCGCCGAGAGCCCCAGTTTATCCATGGCCGATTTCAGCAGACTCTTCCCTTCCTCGCTGATATCACAGAATTTGCGGATATCTTTCGTCTCCATATGCGCATTGCAGTACTTCCCTTCGATGGAATTGAATCGCTCCAGTTGAACTTGGCGCGCCGCCTCCACCCGCTCCCGGATGGACTCAGACTTTTCACCGGGCGGTTTCTCTGAAAGATCGGCAAAAGGTACAGCCGGCACTTCCACATGGAGATCAATTCTATCCATGAGGGGGCCTGAAATCCTTCCCATATATTTCTGGATCAGCAGCGGTGTGCATGTGCATTCATTATTGGGATCAGTGGCGTAGCCGCAGGGGCAGGGATTCGTCGCCGCCACAAGCTGGAAGTTGGCGGGATAGTTCACTGAAACGGCGGCTCTTGCGATGGTCACCTCGCCGTTCTCCATGGGCTGGCGCATTACTTCGAGCACATTCTTCTTGAATTCCGCCAGCTCATCGAGGAATAGCACACCGTGATGCGCCAGACTCACTTCACCGGGCTTCGGTATTGTTCCACCGCCGATGAGACCAGCATCGCTGATGGTGTGGTGAGGCGAACGAAATGGACGGATAGCGATAATGCCGGCGTCGCCCGGCAGAAGTCCGGCCACCGAGTGAATCTTGGTCGTTTCAAGCGCTTCACCCAGAGTCAGATGAGGTAAGATCGTCGGCAGACGTTTAGCCAGCATCGTCTTACCCGATCCTGGCGGTCCGATGAGGATGACGTTGTGTCCGCCAGCCGCCGCCACTTCCACGGCTCGCTTGACATGCTCCTGCCCTTTCACCTCCTCGAAATCTACAGGATAGTGGCGGCTGTCACGGAACAACTCATCTATGTCTACATTAGTCGACCGGAGCTCCGAATCTCCGTTCAGTACATTTACCACATCCAATAATGTTTTGGCGCCGGCTACCCTGACACCTTCAGCTACCGCCGCTTCGCGCGAATTTTCCTCGGGCACAATGAGTCCTTTTACACCTGTTTGAGCTGCCGAAATGGCAATTGGTAGGGCTCCCCGAACAGATCGTAGCGAGCCGTCCAGTGACAGTTCACCGAGAAGCCATAGCTTTTGGAGATATGTCGGTTGAATTTCACCCAGCGCCGCCAGAATGCCGATAGCGATCGGGAGGTCAAAGGCACTCCCTTCCTTACGAATGTCGGCCGGTGCCAGATTAACAACCACCTTTTTGTTGGGAAAACGGAAGCCCGAATTCTTAATTGCCGCTATGACCCTCTCCTTACTCTCCTTAACCGCCCCTTCCGGCAGGCCGACGGTGATGAACTTGGGGATGGGGGTCGGCGTCAGATTCGCTTCAATCTCAACTTCGTAGGCGTCTATCCCAAGGATGGCGCTGCTGAGTACACGAGCGTGCATTACACAACTGATTTGAAAGAATGTAGTCTTAGCCCGGACACGAGATGAACCCGGTCACGGCAAGATATGGAATGATTACATAAAGGGAAACATCACGGATCAGATAGAAAATAAAGAAGGCTATCAGAATCTTCCACCCCTTCTCCTTCAGGAGAAGTTTGAAACCACCTTTGCGGAAATCTGCACGCCACTCTCTGACAATTTTCGGGACAAGAAATTTCAATCTCAGTCTGGCTTCTTCTTCGGTTGGCCCATGATACTCTCATATTTCTCCAGTAGTGTCTGGCCTTTGACCTGAGAACGCGTATAGGCGTAACGCAGTGCTTCGTAAAACGGGCGATCTCTGAATTCATCCTGCCTGTAAAAATCGTCCACCCATTCGATGAACTTGGTAGCATCTTTGCCTTCAAGATACTCCAGAATTGTATAAGCCATTTCTGCCCGATTCTCATAATACCATTTTGTAAAATCTCCCCGACCCGTCTCATCGATAAGAGATTTATGTGTCTCGTATACCTGCGTAAGATAGGCAAACAGATAGAACTCCTTCTCAGCGGGCTGTAGCGTCTTCCAGTAAAGGACTATAGGGGAATAATCTGTCTGTCCGTTGAGTACGGCTGCGAGAAGTAACACCGACCACATCGGTCTAAAACGAGTCTTCATTTGCTTAATCCTCCTCTTGCGCCACGCTGACTGTAACAGCGTCACCATTATTTCCTTCTTCCAGTTCAATCATCTGCAGCAGTTTATCAATCGCTTCAGCTTCCTCGACTCTCCCTACCTTCTCGCCATCTTTGTAGATGAGACCACCACCTTTGCCGAAGGCGATACCCATATCAGCATGGCTCGCTTCACCGGGGCCATTCACTGCACATCCCATAAGAGCCAGCGACATGGGCTTCTTAACGTGCTGAAGTTTATCTTCCATCTCTCCGGCAATCTTGAAGAGGTCCACTTCCAGCCGACCGCAGGTCGGGCAGGCCACGATCGTCACCCCGCGGCTCGCCAGTCCCAGCGATTTCAGTATCTCAAAACCGACCCGGACTTCTTCCACAGGATCGTCAGTGAGACTAACGCGAATGGTATCGCCGATACCTTCTTCCAGTAGTGTTCCGATTCCTACAGACGATTTAACGGTGCCGCTTTTTGTGGGGCCCGCTTCAGTTACACCAAGATGAAGTGGAAAGTCAAACTTCTGCGAGAAGAGACGGTAGGAATCGACCATGAGCCGCACATCGGAAGATTTAAGGGAAATTACAATGTCATCGAAGCCGAACTCTTTACAGATATTGATATGCCGCTCCGCACTCTCGACCATAGCTTCGGCAGTGGGATAGCCATACTTCTCCAGAAGCTCTCGCTCAAGACTGCCAGCGTTGACGCCAATTCTGATGGGCAGGCCAGCGCTCTTCACCTTATCCAACACCGCCTCCACCCGCTCCCTCTTGCCGATATTGCCCGGATTGATGCGGATTTTGTCTACTCCAGCATCCACTGCCAGTAGAGCCATTCGGTAGTTGAAGTGAATGTCCGCCACCAGGGGAACTGTCATTTGTTTCTTGATCTCGGGCAGTGCCTTCGCCGCCTTCTCATCGGGCACCGTTACTCTGATGATCTGACAACCCGCCTCTTCCAGCCGATGAATTTCCTTCAACGTGGCCGCTACATCGTGTGTCTTGGTGGTGGTCATGGACTGTATTGAAACGGGAGCACCTCCGCCAACCGCGATATCGCCAACCATCACTTGGCGTGTCATTTCTCTTTCAATCGGTCGCGTGGATTCCATGTCGTCGAAAAAGTTATGACCCAGTCCAAGAAAAACCAATGGAAATGACCCTTGGA
>JASLRT010000114.1 GCA_030743815.1 Candidatus Neomarinimicrobiota bacterium
CATGACAGTGCAATTTCGAGCTGTCTGAATATAGATCAAAAGATGCGGAAAAATGATGAAGTTTAGCGGAGGGACCCAATTGTTTTAATTTCTCTTGAGCGTTAACTTTATCGCTGAGTCGGTCATAACAGGTTGACAGAATGAGAATAATAGTACTCCTCGTTATTACAATTCTACTCTCATGCGCCGGGGGTGGTGACGAATCTATAGTGTATTATCCTAACGGACAGCAGAAGGAGAAAGGTCTTCTCACGCATGGCAAGAAGGATGGTGAATGGACCTGGTGGTTTTCCAACGGTGCTGTCCGCGGTCGCGCTTCTTACAGTCGGGGCAGGAAAGATGGCGCTACTGTCTGGTTTTATGAGAAAGGCGGCAAAGAGCGGGAGGGAGAATTCAGCAATGATAAGCTCCACGGTCACTGGACGTTCTGGTATAATAACGGGGACAGGAAAAGTGAAGCCAGCTACCAGCGTGGTGTCCTGAACGGGCAATATACGAAGTGGTATCCTAACGGTGTGAAGCAGCAGCAGGGGAACTATAATAACGGCAAACGAAGTGGTGAATGGGTCTTCTGGAATGAGGACGGTAAAATGTTGCGTAAAGATATCTACCGGGGCGGCTATCCGCAGAAGTCGATTCTTATGGACGATGTGTCTGATTCTTTGTATCATTAAGGCGCAACAGATGGATTCCAAACCACTTTTTCATGTTGAAAGGATTATGTTATGAGTGATGAAAAGCAGCAGTATGAGATAATCGATATTAAGTCATTAGAGGCGTTCGCCAAGCTGCATAAGATCTGCTTTCGCGACCGTGAAGATTCCACCCGCGTCTATCCGCCTGGTTCCTACGTAGGCAAGGAGATCGACTGGTCATGGATCGAGGCTAGAGTTGAAGAGTGGAACCGGGTCATCAAAGAGATGTGAATTCTGTATCTGTGCTAAGATTTAATCAAGAGTATAGCTGAATTTATTGGATATATAGTAACGTCCCATTGACGATTAAAACCTGTTAATCACCGTCATTCCCAGCGAGTCGAAACCCGCCATCGCCTTCAGTTCAGCGGCGGCATCCTCCAGTGGTACTATCTTTTGCACGAGCCGACCGGGATCGATTTTTCCATCCGAAATCATACTGAAAACCTCCTTATAGCGGCTCGCCTGAATCCCGTGGCTTCCGACAATCTCCATTTCTCGCGCTATAACCTGATCCATGGGGATGATGACGTCACTTTCATCTCCTACAGTCAGACCGATTTGTACATGCCGGCCGCGTTTGCGGAGTGAACAGATAGAATTAGTAGCAGTCTCAGTACTGCCTAAGGCATCGATGGAGACGTGAGCCCCTCCGTCCGTTATCTCGTGTATCTCTGTGGCTGGATTGGTTACCTCTGAGGCGTTGAGTGTCTCTTCAGCACCTGCAGACTGTGCCAGTGTAAGCTTCTCCTCGCTGATGTCCACGCCGATGACTCTGGCGCCGAGCGCTGATGCAATCATGATTGCCGACAGCCCCACACCTCCGCATCCATAGACGGCTACCCACTGATTTTTCCTCACGCATCCCTGATCAACCACACCCCGGAAGGCGGTTGTGAAGCGGCAGCCGAGGCTTGCGGCGGAAACATAATCCAGGTCATCAGGAAGGCGGGCGAGATTATTATCCGCATAACGAATGGCCACGTATTCGGCGAACGTACCCCAAGCCGTGAATCCAGGCTGGTAGTCATTATCGCAAACATTGGGGAATCCCGCCTCGCATTGGGGACAGACGCCACAGCCGCAGCAGAACGGGGTGGTGACGCGGTCGCCCGGTTCCCACTTTTGGATGCCCGCGCCGACGTCCAAAATCGTACCGGCACATTCATGACCGGGCACGTGTGGGAAAGATGTAATGGCCGGATCGTGTCCCATCCAGCCGTGCCAGTCGCTGCGGCAGATGCCCGATGCCTTGACCTCGATAACGACGCCGTCATTCGGTACCTCCGGCTTAGGGACGTCATCGATTCTGAAGGGACCTTCAAAACTGTCATACAGGATTGCTTTCATCTGTAAAGCCTGTAACAATTTAGAGTAGAGAACTGTTACGCACCACCCCGTTGATATGCTTCATTGGGAAATATTGTCAGCGAATTGCCTGGTTCGGACTGTTTTGAACAGTCAGATATTGATTCTACGTTTCACCTTTTTACATATAGCTCACCTCACTTATATTCTGTCTCACAATCAAGGAAGACTTAGGGAAGGGTAGAAACATGTTTGAGAAAAATCTTCTGAAAGACAAAACAATTATTGTAACCGGGGGTGGGACAGGTCTCGGCAAGTCAATGTCTCAGCGGTTCTGCGAGCTCGGAGCGAACCTTGTCATTGCCGGTCGTCGGGAAGCAGTGCTTGAAGGAACAGCCGCTGAACTGAGGACTACGGGTGCAAAGGCATTACCGGTTCAATGCGATGTTAGAGATACGGCTGAAGTTCAATCCATGGTGGAACGAACTGTTGATGAGTTTGGTGCTGTAGACGTCCTCATCAACAATGCTGCCGGAAACTTCATTTCGCCGACAGAAAAGCTCTCCGAGGGCGGGTTTAGAGTGATTATTGACATCGTTCTACACGGTACTTTCAACTGTACTATGGCGGCAGCGAAGAAGATGATGGAAAACTCAGGTGGTACAGTCCTCAATATTATAACCACCTATGCATGGACAGGATCGGGCTACGTGGTTCCGTCAGCCTGTGCCAAGGCGGGCGTTCTTGCCATGACGCGATCGCTGGCCGTTGAATGGGCCAAATACGGCATCCGCACGAATGCCATCGCCCCGGGACCGTTCCCTACGGAAGGGGCGTGGAAACGATTGACCGTTCCGGGACTGGGCGTTGAAAAGAAGATGAAAAAGCGTATTCCGCTGGGCAGATTCGGTGAGCACGAGGAACTCGCAAATCTTGCCTCGTTCATGGTGAGTGATGGGGCTGGCTATATCAACGGTGAAGTTGTGACCATCGACGGGGGTGAATGGCTTAAGGGGGCCGGACAGTTCAATGAACTGGAGAAAATTCCGGAGGTAGCCTGGAAAGTGATGGCGGCTGTGAGGAAAAAAAGGAAGAAGAAGTGAAAAGTAGAATGGACTGTGTCATGCTGCGAGCAGTGATAACCGGTCTACTGATTTTGAGTGGATGCACGAATGAGAATGCTGACACTATCTTTATAAACGGTAACATCTGGACCGGCGTTGAGGCCGGCACGCGAGCGGAAGCAATTGCCGTCATGGGCGATAGAATCAAGGCTGTAGGATCGAATCAGGAGATCAGTGCTTTGAAGGATCCCAGCTCAAAGATAGTAGATTTGGCAGACCGCTTCGTAGTCCCCGGCTTGATGGATAGTCATACCCACTTCATAAGCGGTGGATTTCAACTGGCAAGTATCAACTTGCGCGATGTGGACAGTCAGGATGAGTTTGTCCATCGTATCGATAGATATGTCCAGTCTGTCCCCTCTGGAAGTTGGATCGAGGGCGGAGACTGGGACCACGAACTGTGGGGTGGTGAGCTTCCGACGCGCCATTGGATTGATGCTGTCACTGGAGACAGACCTCTCTTCGTCGGGCGATTAGACGGACACATGTCGCTGGCAAACTCTAAGGCGCTCGAGTTGGCTGGGATCTCCGCTGAAACTCCAGATCCTCCGGGAGGCATCATCGTCCGCGATTCATTCTCTGGCGAACCGACAGGAATTCTGAAGGATGAGGCTCAATCTCTGGTGACAGCGGTCATTCCTGAACCTTCTGACAAAGAGATGGACAAAGCATTAGCAAGGGCCATGGAGTTTGCTGTCTCCCAGGGCGTTACCCAGGTGCACGATATGTGCTCGTGGGAAGATTTCCAGACCTATCTTCGCGCTGACAAGAAAGGACAGTTGAAGCTGCGCATCTACGCCGTCCCGTGGTACACCAACTGGGAACGCCTTGTCGCCTTCATAGAAGAGAACGGAAGAGGGAATCAGTGGTTGAGGTGGGGCGGCATCAAAGCTATGATGGATGGCTCTCTAGGTTCAAGAACGGCGTGGATGTACGATCCGTACAGAGATGACCCTGCAACGAGCGGTCTTGTGGTGATGGCTGATACAGTCAAGTTCCGTGAAATTCTTCATGCGTCTGATAAAAGTGGACTTCAGCTCATGATTCACGCTATCGGCGACCGGGCCAACGACTGGATGCTGAACGAGTATGAGGCCATCTCACTGGAGAGCGGAGAAAGAGACCGCCGCTTGAGGATAGAGCATGCCCAGCACCTCACGCCTGAAGCCATCAATCGTTTTGCCGCCCTCGGGATCACCACCTCCATGCAGCCGTATCATGTCGTGGATGACGGATCGTGGGCCGCGAACAGGGTTGGCGAGCAGGTCTTGAAAGGAACTTATGCATTCCGGTCACTTATGGATAAAGATGTAAATATTGCTTTCGGCTCCGACTGGACGGTGGCGCCCCTTTCGCCGATCCTCGGCATTTATGCCGGCGTAACTCGGCAGACGCGCGACGGGATGAATCCGGAAGGGTGGTATCCTGAACAGAAGATTACAGTGGATGAATCACTCCGGGGCTACACTTCCGGGGCCGCTTACGCCGGATTCCAAGAAGATGTCTTGGGTACACTGGAACCGGGGAAACTGGCCGACTTTGTTGTTTTATCAGAAGACCTTACCGATATCGATCCAGTAAGTATCAAAGATGTGCAGGTAATACGGACGGTTGTGGGAGGGAAAGATCAGTACATAGCGCCATAACCTCGGAGGATTTATGACGGAAGAAAAAAAGTCGAACGGTGGCGGTTTCGCCAAAACGACGGATTTCAAATGGCTCGCCATTGGAATTGTAGTTTTTATGGTTCT
Organism: Candidatus Neomarinimicrobiota bacterium; assembly: GCA_030743815.1. Taxonomy (NCBI): domain Bacteria; kingdom Pseudomonadati; phylum Fidelibacterota; species Fidelibacterota bacterium. The sequence continues at coordinate 4,879 of JASLRT010000114.1, forward strand.
CTCTTTGATTCCCACCCCTGCCTCCATGACAGCTCATGCAGAATCTGTATTCAAAGCTATGACCGTGGAGCAGCAATCTGACACTTCCGTTGAAAATATTGCTTCAAATATTAAGACTATTATCGCTCTTTTAGCCATGTGTACTGTCTTTTTTGCCACCGAAGCAATACCTATGCCCGCCGTGGCTTTATTGATCGGACTGGTCCAGCTCTTTTTTGGGATAACAGCACCAGCCAAAATTGTATCCACATATGCTCATGATGCCGTATGGTTTATCGCTGGATCGCTGGCCATCGGCGCCACTCTGGTGAAACACGGCTTGGACAAGCGGATCGGAATGCTCGTGGTTAAAATTTCGGGAACCAAGACGAGAAATATTGTTCTCGGTTTGATATTAGGCACCGCCATTCCATCTGCATTTATAAATGAGGCATCCATTGCTCCAATGTACGTTCCTATCGCTTTAGCCCTTTATACATTGACAAACAAGGTAACATCTGCACCAAGATTGGGAAAACTGTTAATGATCTCCATTGCCATCGGCTGTATGGTAGGTGCACCCATGAGTCCCACAGGAGGTGCCCGAAACGCCATCATGATCGGGTTTCTGTCAAATATCGGAGTGGAGGTAGATTTCTTCCAGTGGATGATCATGGGCGTCTTTTATATGGTTGCAATGTCTGCTGTCATGACGTTCCTTCTGCCGCTGCTTTTTAAACCGGAAGTGAAGGATCTTTCCGGTGCTGTCGCTACGCTAAAGGAGGATCTCGAGAAACACGGTAAAATGACAACAAAACAGTGGTTGGTTGGTGGCATCATGCTGCTGATGATCTTCATGTGGATCACTGACAAGACCGTCACTAATAGCATATTAGGGTTTTCTCTAGGTTTAGGTGGTGTCGCAATAACCGGCGCTGTACTCTACATGCTTCTCGGCCTGACTTCCTGGAAAGATTATGAAACAAACGTCAGCTGGGGTGTGATTATACTTTACGCAGGAGCGATTTCACTGGGAGTTGTTTTTAAGGATAGCGGTGCTGCCAAATGGCTGGCTGACAATCTGATCGGTCTGGTGAAGCCACTGGGAATTGAGAATGGCATACCTCTGATCCTAATGGTGGTGGTCATCGGCGCACTTCTGACCAATCTCATGAGCGCCGGTGCTACTGTGGCCGTGATTGGACCTGTAGTTTTGGAGATGGCCCAATCGTCGGGTACGAACCCGATACTTGTAGGTGTAGGCTTAGCGATAGCTACTTCCATGGCTTTCTGGCTTGTTATCGGTACACCGGCAAGTTCCATCGTTTATGCCAGCGGTCAGTTAGATGCCAAAGATTTTATCCGTATGGCG
>JASLRT010000115.1 GCA_030743815.1 Candidatus Neomarinimicrobiota bacterium
TCAGGACTGCTGGGGTCACTGATCTTCGCCTTCACCGATAGTCACTGGTTCAACGCTGTAGAGGCGGAGGTTTACGCTGTCAGTACTCTGCTGACGGCAATGGTCGTCTGGCTGATTCTGCGCTGGGCTGAACGATCAGAGGAGATCGGCAACGAACGATACATTCTTATTATCAGTTACGTTGTTGGAATGGCTTCCGGCATCCATCTTCTGAACCTGTTAGCGCTGCCTTTCATCGGACTCGTCATCTACTTCAAGAAACTTCAGTTCTCCTGGAAGTCGTTTCTTATTATGACGGCCATCGTGGGGGCTACTTTTCTGACGATATATCTGGGGATTATCAAAGGATTTCCGAAGCTTGCCATGATGGGAGGCGTCTGGAGTGTTGTGATTCTTACACTTGCTCTGTTCGGGGTCACCATATTTTCCATACGAAATAAGAAACGACTCTTATCTACTGTCCTATCATCGCTAGTTCTTATAGTCATCAGTTATTCTACTTATGCAATACTCTTTATCCGTTCGAATCAGGATCCTGCCATTGATGAAAATGATCCTGAAACTCTGGCAAGAGCTGTCAAGTATCTGGAGCGGGAACAATACGGTTCAATTTCATTCTTGCCCAGGAAATACAAAAAGGATCAAGTCGGTTCACTCACTCACAAGGTAGATAAAGTAGGCAGACCCCGTAACGGACGGCAGTTCTCGTCCTCCCAGAATCTGAAGTATATGTTTCACGATTTTGGCAGACAGGCTCAGTTTCTGTGGGATTACCAGATCGTCCGAATGTATGTCCGCTATTTTCTGTGGCAATTTGGCGGACGAGGACCGGCCGGTCAGCCGTGGGTATCTGACCTCGGGGCTCTGGCTAAACGCCAGGAGGACGGCGTCGACTGGATTCAGTTTGGGCTGCCGTTCCCATTCTTGCTGGGCGTCATCGGTATGGTCTACCATTTCAAGAAGGATCCCAACCACGCACTTTCGGTCCTCACCCTCTTCTTCATGACGGGTCTGGCCATCATTTTCTATCTCAATCAGGATAAGTTTCAGCCGCGGGAGCGTGACTACTCGTACGTGGGGAGTTTTCTCGCTTTTTCCATTTGGGTTGGTATTGCCGGTGCCGCTGTATTGGATAAAGTGCTCACCTACTTTAGTGAAAAACGTTTTGGAAAGGAGGCCGGGTATATCACCCTTGTGCTTCTCCTCCTGGTCCCAGCCGTTGTGGTATCGACGAACTACCGCTCCCACAACCGTTCCGGTAACTACGTGGCCTGGGACTACTCTTATAACATCTTGCAGACATGTGAACCCAATGCCATTATTTTTACCAACGGTGACAACGACACATTTCCCCTCTGGTACCTGCAGGAGGTAGAGGGTATTCGCAAAGATGTGACCGTAGCCAATCTGAGTCTGCTGAATACAGACTGGTACATCAAGCAGTTGAAGGAGTCGCGCCCGCCGGGCGAACGATTTGTAACTTTCTCAGACAGCCAGATAGTTGGTAGACAGCCTATTGCTGATAATCCTGTCACCGGTGAGCCGCTCCTTCTGCAGGTCAGTTATTGGAAAGATACGCCTGTTTCGGTTCCGGCTCCCTATGATCCGGAAAACAAAAAAGGGGCTATTTCGTGGAAGATCAAGCCAACAATTGGTCAGGGAATTCGTGTTCAGGATTTGATGATCCTGCACATTGTCCAGGCGGCCCAATGGCGTTACCCTATCTATTTTGCCGTCACTGTTTCACCGAAGAACAGGATCGGACTGGAGAAATATCTCCAGATGGAGGGACTCGCCTTTCGCCTCAGATCGCATAAGGTACCTGCTGTCAACTACAAAAGACTGGCTGAAAACCTGACGAGTGTGATTGCTGACAGTGATTGGAGTACGGATTACCAACAAGGGTACAAATTTCGCAACCTTAACAATTCGGACGTTTACTACAATACGAACATTATCAAGCTTCTTCAGAATTACAGGTCAGCATTCCTGCAGCTCGGTGTAAACGAGTATCAGCAGTTCAGGAAAACGGTAAAAGATGCGTCTGTCGCAGATGACGATCGGGAAAGAATGAGACAGGAGGCACTGGAGCCCATCAGGCTGATGATGGATGTCATGCCGGACAGTGTTATCCCCGTTACTAGTGAGGAACTCTCCCTCCGCATCGGTCAACTTTATCACGATCTCGGTGAAGTTGAGCGGGGTAAGGAAATCTTCAGAGGGTTGCATGACTCCAACCGCCCCGATCTGGTGGGATATCTCATCAGAACGTATGACGAAATGGAGTACTGGGAAGAAGCTGTCGATCTACTTCAGAATTGGTTGCATAAGTTTCCCGGTGATACAGGCAGCCGCGGTTTGTTGGAAGAATATATCTTGAAAGCTAATCGAACTTCTGGATCTTGACGGTGTGGCTGAGCCTGAACCACTTGTCTCTGTTGTAATTCCTCATTGGAACGGTATAGAGGTGCTGGCCGAGTGCCTCGAGTCTCTCTATAAAAGTTCATATCCAAATATGGAAGTCGTTGTCGTGGATAACGCTTCCACCGATGGGAGTCCTGAATGGATAGTAGCAAATCACGGGAAGGTCAATCTGGTTCGGTGCAGGGAGAATAGAGGCTATGCGGGCGGGTGTAACTTGGGCGCTGAATATGCTTCGGGAGACTATCTGCTGTTTCTGAACAATGATACTGTTCACACGCCGGATTGGATTGAGCTCCTCGTGGCAACGCTGGAGAAGAATCGTGGGGTTGCCGCGGTGCAGCCTAAGATTCTCAATTATTTTGAGAAGGAACTATTTGACTACGCGGGCGGATCGGGCGGTCAGATGGATATACTCTGTTTTCCTTTTGCCCGCGGCCGCCTCTTTCTGACGCGGGAGGAAGACAGTGGACAGTACGATGACGAGACAGACATCTTTTGGGCCTCAGGTACGGCGTTTCTTGTGCGAAAATCAGTCTTTGAGGAGGTAGGTGGTTTTGACGAAACTTTTTTCGCCCATCAGGAAGAGATCGATCTTCAGTGGCGTATACATCTTGCCGGCCTGGACGTGGTGGTTAATCCAGCATCGGTAGTCTATCACCGTAATGCGGTGACATTGACCATGCATTCACCGCAGAAAAAGTATCTGAATCACAGGAACAGTCTCTTGATGATGCTTTCCAACTACAGTCTGCCCATGGCGCTTTATCTCTTTCCCATAAGGCTGATTCTGGAATTCATTGCTGTACTCTATGCCCTGGTCCTGGTTGATTTCGGTCACGTTGCCGCCATCTTCAGATCGCTCTTCTGGATTCTCTTTCATCCTCACGTCATCCATCGAAGAAGGAAGCGGACACGGTCTGTTCGTTGCTTGAAAGACAGGGCAATCCTCGCCAAGCTCTACAGGGGAAGCGTGGTGCTCGATTACTATATCTTAGGGAAGCGGAGCTACTCTGATTTAATGCCGAGCCCTTCCCGGTAGCGCGCCTTATTGTCCGGATCCAGCTCTATTAGCCGTGTCAGAATCTTCTTTTTATTTTGTAACTGATCGGGAAGCTGAGATAGCTCTTCGGCATGACCTTTCAGGAATATGATGGTATAGTGTTCGCGCGGATATTTGGCGAAGGTAAGTTCCAGATTCTCCATCATTTTGTCCAGCGAAGTTTCCGCCGCTTCCAGGTCGTCCTCATCCAGATAGGCGAGAGCATCAAAGAAGAAAAACCTGGCCAGCCGTGTACCTTTGTTTTTGGTGAGAATATCAACGAGTTCTACCCGGTCGCTCCAACCGCGGCGATATTGCGAGGTGATGCCTCTCAATGCCAGTTCTCGCCCCCTCTCGTAAAAACGGGTACCGCCGAACTGATTATAAGTGTCTGCTTCCCCTGCTAGAATGATGTTGCCGTAATACTCTAACGCGCTCGCCAGCGGAGCGAATAGAACAGGCGAAAAAATGATCCCCTGACCTGCCGCATAAGGAAACTGTATTACTTTGGCGAAGTAGCGCTGGTCGGAACCGTTGGAAAAGAGGCATTGTGCCGAATAGAGGTGCTCGCCCCCCTTATCAGAGACACTTTCGAAGATTAATTGAATTGCCAGAGGAATCGCCAAGTCGCTGTATTCCTGATCCCACGGTGTAGACTTAAAGAAGAGCTTTATCTGATCTGGGAGCTCGGAGGTGATTCGTCTGTCACGCTCTTTCAATCGTTGGACATCCAGCGAAACTTTGACATCTGCGAACTGAGCCGA
>JASLRT010000116.1 GCA_030743815.1 Candidatus Neomarinimicrobiota bacterium
ACCAGGCGCAAAAAGACAAGGTTGAGCTCCCGGTTACCGATCCCGAAGAACTGCACAAGATCCTTGCCATCGGCAAAAGACGATGTACACTGGAGGAATATATCGACAGGTTTGAGCTGACTCTCAGCACATTGCAGACTCACGACAGTCTGGTGCGGGCGGCGTGCGAGCTGGCAGAAGATGCGGCAGCGGAGAATGTGCGCTACATCGAGGTCCGATACTCGCCGATCCTGCATACAAAGCAAGGTATGACACCTCAGGAAGCAGTGGAAGCGGTACGGGAAGGTCTCAAGCGGGCCGAAAAAGCGTTCAACATCAAGTCGGGCATCATCATATGCGGTATCCGTAACATCAGTCCTGAAATCTCTCTCAAACTTGCAGACTTAGCTGTTCAGTTCAAGAACAAGGGCGTCGTTGGTTTTGACCTCGCCGGAGCGGAAGAAAATTTTCCCGCCAAACATCACCGCGAAGCATTCTATCTCATCCTAAACAATAACATCAACGCCACTATCCACGCAGGAGAGGCGTTCGGTCCAGAGTCGATTCATCAGGCAATTCATTATTGCGGCGCACACCGCATAGGTCATGGCACCCGGTTAAAGGAAGACCACAATTTGATGCAGTACATGAATGACCATCGAATTGCCATTGAGGTCTGCCTTACGAGCAACTTCCACACAAAGAGCGTCCGCAGTCTCAAGTATCATCCTGTACGCTATTACTACGATCAAGGTCTTCGGGTCACACTGAATACCGATAATCGTCTCATATCTAACACCACCTTGACTGAAGAATTCTGGACGGCGCATGAACTTTACGACTTTAACCTCTACGATTTCCGCGAGGTCATTATCACCGCCATGAAGAGTTCATTCTTGAACTACAGCGAACGGAAGCAGATGATCAGAACAATTGCGGATGAGCTGGAAGGAGACTTTGGGCTGGTGCCGGAGTACTTTCCCAGTCAGCAGACCAGCAAAGAGTAGCGCGGAGGCACCCATATCTACCCCATGACAGACTCCGCCGTTGAGCTAACGGAGAAGAGCTATCTGGGAACTGTTCTTTCGATGGAGTCTCGAATACTCCGGACAACTGTCTAAAGATCCTCGCTCCGAAATCTGAGCCGCGGAAGGATGGTCAGCCGCTTCACTCACTCGCGAATCACAGCAATCTTTGTCACTTTGGACTCGCCACTCTCGGCGTAGATCGCCACAAGATAAATACCCGTCCCTACATAGCGGCCGTCGTTCATCTTTCCGTCCCAGAATGCCTGAAAGCCCTGGACTGAAATCGATGTAGACTGAATCTCCCGCAGCACCTTGCCGGAAAGCGTCATGATCTTGAGGGAAGAGTTATCCATCAAACCGTCGATAACCATGGGTGTGGCACTGGGAATTCTGAATGGGCTGGGGAAAGTCTTTACCTTGGAATAAGACTGCTTTTTACCGGCAAAAGGTATTCGCAGTGCGTTGATCCCCTTTGATGTTGCGATGAAGGCGAGTCCGCGCTTATCGTCGATCGCCACTGCTGTCACGGCATCAGAAAGGAGATAGCTGTTGTCGTGGCGGAAACCGCCCCAGTCGGGCCACGGCGTGGCGTTGGCGAGCAACACGTAGAGTCCGCTGGTGACCGATGAAACCCATATATTCTCCCTGCCGTCCATGACCAGTTTCGATCCTTCTCCGAACGGCACGCCCGAGAAATAAGTAAAGAAATAGGGTGTTACTTTCGTGTAGTCTCCGCTGAAAGTCAGCCGCTGGAGTCCTTGTGCGGTGAGAACCAAAACCATTTCCGGCTCGGGCGAGATAAGAGACCAGATTGTGTTATTGTCTAGGCCGTGGTTTGTTGAGAAGTTCACCCACGTCACAGGCAAATCATCGCTCTGATCCGCGATGCCGTCGTTATCGTCATCCCAGTCCTCCGCATCGGGAAGGTCGTCGTTGTCATCATCAGAGTCGAGGGCGTCTGGTACGCCGTCACCGTCTGAACTCTGATCCAGCTTGAGCACGAACAGACCGTCATCCTTACTGCTGCCGATGAGTACAACATTCTTCTCCGGTGTGACGATATCGGTGGGGTTGTCGAGTGTCTGTAGAATCCCACCGCCCAGCTGTGGAATATTGAACCACTCTCCGCCGGAAGTGGCTACCGAAATCTTCTTGTCGAGATCACCCGCCCCAAAGTTGGCGATCCAGAGATTGCCGTCACTATCATGATGGAGGCCACGGACATTCATGTAGCCACGTTCATCAAAAGGCTCAAGTCGACCGCCTGTGGTGTCGTAAACCATAAGACCACCGGGGTCGTTCAGGTCGATAATCACCACGCCGCCACCTACAGGCTGATCGAAATCGTTGCGCGCCGGAATCACGCCCTGATAGGAGAGCGTAATGATCTCCCTCTCCTCCAGTAGCGACCAGACGCGATTCATCCGCAACTGAACAGTATCGGCAACAAACCTGTTATAAGCTTCGGGACCGTAACCGTAAACGGCCCATTTTGTCTTCGAAGAAATTATATTATACCAGCCATCCTCATTGAGGATAGAGATTCCCTCGGGACCCGCCGCCACGAGACGGCCGTCGTCCAGAACCGCCATGGCCGTATAGACATTGCTGATGGGTGAATTGTGCGCCAGCCATTCGAACCGTTCCCTGTCAGGCCGCCAGACGGCGAATCCGTGGTCGCTGTCCACCACAACATTGCCGTCACTGAGTGCCAGTAGCTGCTGAGCCCTTGCGCGGGTCCTCCAAGTTTCAGCGATAGTTCCATCGGCCCCAAAACGGACGAGTTTCCATCTTGTAATCCCGTAGAGGGTTCCATCGGCCGTTAAAGCTACATCCAATAAGAGTGTCGTGTCAGCATATGCTGCACTCAGAAGTTTCGATTCGTCACCGTAAAGCCACACCTCGCCGTTGGCCACAACCAGCATATCCTCATCAAGATCACTGAAGACGGTGACGTCCTTCTCTTCGAATCGTGTTACACTTTCCCAATTTTGCGGATAGTTGAGAATATACTTTCTGAAATCACCGAAGAAGATACCCCTGTCAGTCCCGGCATACAGAATATCGCCGCGGATGGTCAGCCCGACGATGGCACCGAGGCGGTCCACTGAGGGGTTCAGGATTTGACGATAGATGAAATTGCCGTCTCGATTGGTAAACTCAAGAATTCCCCAGTCGAGATTCTGCGCATAGGCGACGAAGACGACCGAGTCCAAAGTGGCGATATCGGTAATCTGCGACAGTTCAAAGTCAAACGTTTTTATGGATTGGCGATTAGCAAGGTCGTAGATCTGCACGATTCCCAGCGGCGCCGCACTGCCGAGCCATAGATGACCGTTGACATCGATGGAAAGGGTAGCCAGATCGGTCTCGGCTAATCCGTCCACGTTGGTAAGCGTCTCGAACTCAGTCGTGACAGGATCGTAGATGAGGATTCCGCCGGAGGTGACAGAAACCAGTTTGCCGTCGAGCTCAATAGTTTCACGAACATTAAGGAAGGAGGTGTACGATTTCCACTGCCCCACGCGGCTCTGAGCCGACGCCGTAGCGATAAGAAGAATAGTCAGTGTCAGAATCCTGAGGCGGCGCATGAACATCAGCCGGTCACTTAGCCGAAGGGGACGGGGACAAAGCAGATTACAAAAATGATGAGACAGGCGATCCCTACTGTCCTGTCTTTGGATTCGAGTGGTGTTGTCATGTCTAGAATGGGGGGATGTTTCACTGATCGCATGAGCAGCAATATGAGGCCGCCCCAGATGAGCCAGTTCAGTGAGAAAAAGCTGAGGGGAATCAGCATCAGGAAAGCCCACTTTGCCATCTGATTGTGCTTCTCGCCCATTATGGCGTAAGCTATGTGCCCCCCGTCAAGTTGACCGAGCGGGAGTAGATTCAGCATCGTCACCAGCAGACCGATCCAGCCGGCAAAGGCGACAGAATTGAGCATAATGTCCTCATTCTCGGCCAGCCCCGGAAAGACTGTGGTGGTTGCAAATTTCATCAGCAAAGAATCGCCCAGAATGATGGCTGTGCCCGGCTCGATATGCACCACTTGCGACTGACTCAGCCCTAAGAATAGAAGGGGCACTGCCACCAAGAATCCGGCGATAGGCCCGGAAGCGCCAATCTCCAGCAACGCCTTCCGGTTGTGGATGGGACTCTTGATCCGAATGAGCGCACCCAGCGTACCAATGAACGTCGGTGCTGGAATGAAATACGGCAATGTTACATCCACATGATGCTTTCTGGCGTAGAAATAGTGACCGAATTCGTGACAACCTAGAATCAGAAGCAATGTGATTGAAAAAGGGATCCCCATGGTAACATCGCTGACACGCACAAACGGGTTGCCCCCTTCCAGGACGGAGCCCGCCAGGAGAGTAGTGACAACAGTAGCCAAGAAGAGAAAAAGATTAATCTTGGGTATAACGATGACCTGTTCAGGTTTACCAGCAAACTGCGGCCGATCTGTGATCTTCAGCCAGACGGTACCGTCCTGATGACTCACATCCGCATCCACCGGAAAGGAGGCTAGGCGGCGGCGGATCTCCTCCACAGTCTTACCGCTGTGCAAGTCGGCTAATGCTACCCAGGTTTCTCCGCTGGCTCCAACTTTTCTCACCCGCACTAACTCGTCCAGCTCCCTCAGGATTTCTCTGAAATCAGCTTCCGTCATTATTTCGTCCTGTCTAACTTAACGCATGTCGCTCGGTTCCACAATCCCTGACCGAAGCGGCCGCACCAGAAAATGGAGTGCTACAATGAAGTGGAGCGAAATTGTTACAAAACTAACGGTAAACTCCCAACAACAGATTCAAAATGATTCCACTATGCTCCCCGCCTGCTCCCAATCCGCCAGCCGGCGGAGAGGGCGGGCGGTCATCATTTTACTTACGGCGGCTACACTTGACTTGTCGGCCTCGCCGCAATAAATTGGTACTGTGAAAAGGCTCTCCCTTCTTATTGTCGCCCTCCTTTCCCTTTCCACCGCTCAGGACAGACCACTTTTCAATGTAGATGTACGCATAAGAATCGTGCAAGATGATCTGCTGTACGTAGTCGTCCAGATTGATAACAATTCAGGTAGAACGGTCACGCAACTCCACGGATTCCTGACTGAATCTGATCCTTCAGCCAATATTGTCTCCGAGGAAAAGATTGTACACCTCCACAAATATGAACCGATGATGACCGATGGCCAGACGGCGGTGCGGGGTGTTACTTATCCGTTCAATCGCGCGAAAGATCATCGCTACCGCTACCATATCAGTTACGTCAAGTTCAGGAATGATCCGAGGGTCTTTGCCTACAGCCCGGTGGAAGGGCTGATCAGAATCGAGTAATACTTCCCGCTATTCCTTTTTCTTTTCAGTCAGTTTTTTCTGTTTTTTCTTCATGAGGAGAAACTGGTCTTCTCCCTGCATTTGCAGCATCAATCTGTTGATCCACTCCTTACTCTTCTCAGTATAAGCGTCGATCATTTGCATAGAATGTCCTTCGGCCTGCATATTAACAATGATGATGGCGGAAGCGACTGGGATGTAATTGCGGAGGGGATCGTTGTAAAAATTGTCCAGCGACCGGATAAGTTCCGACGTCTTGAGATAATCGACGATCTCACCCGCCAGAATAGAATCGGCCACTGTTGAATCGGCAGGCCATATCTTGAAGTAGTCATACAGCCGCCCATCCAGTAGTCCGTTAACATAGGAGGACTTCACCAGGTAGGCGAACTCCGGATAGCCAGCTGTCTGCCGTGAGAGTCTGTTCCAGTCGTTTCCGTCCCAGAACAGCTTATTCTCCTGGCACCACAACGGCGCCAGGAACAGACACACTAGTAGTAATCTTCTCACCAAAGAACAATTCCTAGCTAGAAGAAGAAAACAAAAATCATATCGTTAGAAAGTTTTCAAGTTTCAGGCATTACTGAAGAGTGATGTGAAATAATTTTCCATTCGATTGTTCCATCCTGTTCCAAAAAATCGTGATAAACAAATGAGAATCTGGCGTTGATTGTCTTGCCATTTGTCACAAAATTGTAATGACCAGAGTTTACGGCATCCGACCCACAATTAAAAACACGAGGGTTCTCTGATACAATCTTAACCTCAACTGGGGATTTCAGCAAGTTTTCAAAATATTCAAAAATCAAATCATGCCCGACCCTTTCCTTGTTGGAAAATGTTCCCAGCAAAATCCCATCCTCATAATAAAGATTGGTAACCTGATTTGGGTCACCACCATTTACTGCAGTCACCCATTTCTGCAACAGTTCAGAGGCGGCTGAATCAGACATATTGATCAATCAGATTGGTTTGACCCTTATGGTTTGTATTTGAAAATACCACCGGCTGATATGATTTTGCCAATAAGCTCTGGGAATGGTTTCAGGGAACCCAGCTGTTTCGCGGGAACGCGTGAGAATCGAACTCACCGGACGGCTCTACACCGTCCCAACGGTTTTGAAGACCGCGGCGGGCACCAGCCTCGCAATCATTCCCAATCCTAAGGCTAAGGATGAGGCAAAGGCGAAGGAACCGATCCAATCGATTCCACAATCATTTCCCTCCTCCTGACCATCGTCAAACCTTAGCCTCAGCCTTCGCCATAACCTAAGAACTTCACTTCTCCAACCTCTCCAACACAATGAACTTGTAGCCGAAATCTGACTTGAGTTTTCGACCGATCTTTTCAGCTTCTCCCCTGGTTTCAAATCTCACAACCTGAACGGCCTGAAGTTTCTTACCACTCACAGTGATGGGCCACAAATCTACGGTGTAACCTTGCTGCTCCAATAGCATCTTCTGACGCATGGCGTTTTGGACGGAACCGTAGGCCCCAACCTGAATGATGAATGGTCGCGGCACAGACTGTTCTGTTGCAGACTTTACCTGGCGCCCCGGTGCCGTTCTCGTCTTCGCAACCGATGGCGGTTTTGGTCTTGGAGCGCTCGCCACCGCCGCCATAGACGGTTGCTTCATCCCTTCAGTCAGAGAAGATGCCGCCGCCGACTCCAGTGGCCGGACGGACAGCGGTCCTTTGCCCTCAAGATTGTAGTTGAAATCGAGAGAAGGAAATTGACGCGAATATCGCCGTATGTAGATCTTTGCGCTGTCATTTTCCCCGATAGCAAGCAGAGAGTTGATCTGCAGGTCTACGGCACGTTGAACATGCGCTGATTTTGGAAAGATCTTGGGCAACTTCGCCAGTTCTCGGCTGGCCTGTGTATAGAGTCCCCGGGCAAACAGATATTCACCCACCTTAATCATGGCGTCGTCCACGTACGGACTGTCAGGGAAGTTTTGGATCAGCTTCTTGTAGGCGATGACGGCCTCCTCGGCTCGCTCTTGTGTAACAGCATCCAGATACGCCACGCCGGCACTGTTGGGATACTGCTCCCACAGTCGTGGCAGTTCGCCGCGCACTCGCTCCAGATCACCCGCCTCGACACTGCGGAACAGAGCAGTAAGATCCTGAGCTGCAATCGGAGTCGCTAGCGTAAGTGCAACAATTAAAACTACAGCTTTTCGCATGGTGGCAAACTCGTCAAGACGATCGGACAGGAGTGCTCTTCCCATCATGAATCAGATCGACAATCTCATCGATCTCTGCCGCCAATTGATCCTTTTGTATCTCGCGCAGAGCAAGCTTCATTTTGGCGAGACGGGCACGGATAGACCTGTTATTCCTTAAGAGGACCTCATCAACGAGAGTCAACGCCTGGTCATACTCTCCCCTGGCAGCCATTACATTTACAAGACCTGAGACAGCATCCGTATTGCCGCCGTCCGCTGACATTAGCTTGCGGTAGAATTCTTCAACGTCGCTAAATCTCCCCAATTCAAACAGAGCCTTCTCCAACCGGACGTAAATTTGCTTTCCCGACCCGGCAGATTTTTCGGCGAATTTCATCCAGTGTTCCACCGCTTTTTCAAGATCTTTTTCCCTCTGAAAAATATTCCCTAGATAGAGGTGAGGATCGGCAAACTGCTCATCAGTCTTCACAGCCTTCAGATAGCAATTTTTTGCCTGCTCAATTTCGCCTCGATCTTCATTCTCTCTACCTTGCATCATAATGTAGCGGGCGTGGTTCCGTAAATCCGGCTCACCCGTAATTCGCTCGAGTTTCTTAAGATATAGCGATGCATCCTGCCAGCGCTTCCGGCGTTCACAGATCTTGACGAGAAACTTAGCTGCCCATTCATTTTTTCTGTCGAGCCGCAAGATACGCTTAGCGTTCTCCTCGGCGCGCGGAAACTGGTTCATTTGGAAATAGTCGTTCGCCAGGCTCCTGTAAATCTCAATCTTTACTTCCGTCCTCAGATTACGCCTGAAGATCAATGACTGGTGGATCTTGACG
>JASLRT010000117.1 GCA_030743815.1 Candidatus Neomarinimicrobiota bacterium
GCAGCAAGCGGATGTGGAGCTGACGATCTATAATGTACTGGGCCGTCAGGTGGCAGTAGCAGTTAACGGTTGGCGGGAGCAGGGTCGGCACGAAGTGATGTGGGACGGGACGGATAATTTCGGTAGGTCTGTAAGTGCCGGAGTTTACCTTTATCAGATCCGGGCGGGTGATTTCAGCCGCACGCGCAAAATGCTGCTGCTGAAATGACCTCCAGAACGATCGCTGCTTCCAGCACACGCTGATTGGATTCTTCACCCGAAACTTCGGGATTGATCCCCGCCAGCCGGGATCTTCGACATTTTACTCCTTTCTATATGCTGTTTTCGTTCTGTAAAGTGCCATGGTGATGAAGATTTTTTTTCACACCACCGGTCTAAAATCGGAGTAAATTAGAAAGTAGTTGATTAACAAACCTTGCACCGGAAAAAATAGTATCTGATCGAACTTTAGTCCAATCAAGGGGTGATACATGAAATCCACTCACGCAGTTTTCATCTTTATGCTATCATGGGTCTTTTGCCAGGAGACAGGCGAACGGATCACTTTTACCAGCGCCAACCCATTTTCATTTTTTGATATAATCACAGATTTGCCAGACCAGGAATCCCAGGAGGTTTACGGGATTTTGCGTTTTCCCCAGGGTGTGGAGCATCAAGATCTACCTTTGGTTCTTGGTGTTGCGGGGAGCCTGGGATGGAGTGAGCACCATTACGAATATATGTCCATGTACCGGGAGATGGGCATGGCTACCTTTGAACTTAAAAGTTTTGCCAGTCGCGGCGTCACATCCACCGTAGGGGAGCAGATATCCGTTACCACGGCCATGATGATTCTGGATGCCTACCGGGCTCTGGCGGTCCTGGCGGACGATCCTCGAATTGATAGCGGTCGTGTGGCCATCACAGGCTGGAGTTTAGGCGGTGGTGTTACACTGTTTTCCGCATGGCAACCGTTGAAACGTTCCATTACGGATGAGAACGGTTTTGCGGCCCATCTGGCTTTTTATCCGCCCTGTTTTGTCGTGCCGGAATTGTTGGATTTTACAGATGATCCGATCCATATTCTTATCGGTGAGCTGGATGACTGGACGCCGGCTGCCGCCTGTGAAGAACTGGTGTCGGTCATGGAGGCGAATGGCGCCCAGGTTGAGTTAACCGTATTTGCAGATTCCCACCACTCCTTCGACCGTGTCGGGCTGCCTGTCATTGATGAGCAAGGTTACTCCTTCACGGACTGCCGCTTTGCCATGCGTCAGGATGGAGCCGTACTAATGAATTTTATGGATATTCCCATGACATCGTCATGGCGACAGAAGATTGGATTAGCTCTCTGCGCAGGACGGGGCCCCACCTATGGAGGTAATCCTGATTCACGGGCAGAAGCGCTTAAAATCGCAAAAAGTTTTATGGCGCGCCATTTACTTGATAACTAAAATTAGTCAGGAATGGAGACAGCGAGAAACAAAAGAGTGAAAATCGTGGAAACTGTTCTGTTATTCATCATCATTATTTCCCTTCCTTATCAATGCTGGTTGAAGACAGTTAGGTGCTACTCTTCCCATGCCGGACAGGTGAGATCTTTGTAGT
Source organism: Candidatus Neomarinimicrobiota bacterium (assembly GCA_030743815.1). Classification (NCBI taxonomy): domain Bacteria; kingdom Pseudomonadati; phylum Fidelibacterota; species Fidelibacterota bacterium. Next base: position 1,588 of record JASLRT010000117.1, read on the forward strand.
CACACCAATTGCAGTGGTGACCAGTGGTGGGTGTAAAATTACTGGAGCGGACGCCTTGAGCGACGGCGGCGATGGTCTCCCGTGTGGCCGACAGCTCTTCCGGGGTGAAGCTGTGATCCCTTGCCGGCTGCTCTTCATCCCGCAGGTAATACAGAGTCGATGAGCCGGGGGGACCGAGAAGTTCATCTTCTTCGCACTCTTCCAGATAGAGGCTGTAGATGGCCAGTTGAGTACTCTTCTTGGCTGGTGTGACCGTTTTACTCGTCTTATAGTCTACCACTCTGACGCTGCCGGCAGTGCGGTCAATCCTGTCAATCATTCCCTGAATGCGAACGTCATCGAGGTCAAATATGAACTTCAATTCCCGCGCCACAACATCCGGTGTAGCATCGCCGATGTCATTTACGTAACGCACGAGCATCTCCACCGCTTGCTCTTTCAGTTTTTCTTCTCTCTCCTCGTACTGGAATTCTCCTTCGCGCCATTCTTCGTCTAGCAGTTGAAGCATTCTTTCTTCAGATAGCGGTTTGCCGGGGGCGTGAAAACGTTCCAGTACCCTGTGGACGATGCTGCCGAAAGTGAGCTGGGGCCGGCTGCCGGATTCTGGAATTCTGTCCATTTGCTTGAGTCGGTACTTCAGTGAGCACTGCAGGTAGGTCTCGATCGCGCTGGCAGAGAGGCTGATCCGCTCTTTCGCTTGCGGTGTAAACTCTTCCAGCAGCTCCTTCTTCAGTTCATGCTGCCACGGTTCATCAGACCATTCAATAGTCTCGCCGCTGTCTGTTCTATGGATGATACCCAGCGCCTTTACCAGATTGCCTGCGTTGACAAAATCGTCCCGCGCCACGGCCCGTTGCAGCCGCTCCTGATACTTGCGGCGCAGCGGTGAGACGTGTGACTGTTCTTCGGCTGTCTCTTTTTGCATCTGAATCTCCTTGACTATCGATTTGTCCAATGATTTAATAAATGGTGACGTCGCCTTTTCAGGAGCCAGAAGGTAGAGCCGCTCCTGCGCCCGGGTAATAGCGACATACAAAAGACGTCTTTCCTCCTGAAGATGATGATCTTTTGCTGTCAAACCGGTGTGATCTACATAATGCAGCCAGGCGTCCGGCGGACGCCTGATGAACGGTTCGGTCTGGTATGAAAGGGGGAAGCTTTGAGAACGGTTGAAGGGGACGAAGACAACAGGGAACTCTGCGCCCTTCGCACCGTGGATAGTCTGCACAGTAACTGCGTTGACACTGCTGTTAGCTACTGGTTGCTCGGCGGCCCAGTTTCCGTCGGTGAGCATGGTCTCCAGGTATAGGTTGAACCCGCGTAGTCCCCGTTCATTCGGTCTGCCGCTGCTAAAGTCCTGAGCACGGCGCATCAGGCTGCTCACATTCAGAAGAGCCACCTGATCATCGTACTCGTGTCGTTTCACCAGCGGCAGCATAAGTTTCGCCTGTTTGCATATCTCCCACACCATTTCCCCGGCACTCTTCTTCACAGCCAGCCTCTCCAGAGTATCAATTTTCTGCAGGATCTTTTCAGCCTCCACCGGCAACTTTCCATTAATAGAATTGATGAGTTGTCTCCGCGGTGACCTGTCCCGCGGATCGAAACGGCTAAAGAGGTCAAACGCGGTCTCTTGATCCGTCTCTTCCCTGATCAGGCGATAGAGAGCCACCTCCTGCAGGTTTCCGCCCCCTGCAACCTGACACCACGCGACCAAAGTTTTGATCACGGGAATCTCGAAGAAGCGCTGGAACTGTGATATTACGGGGATGCCGTCACCGGAGAGTACAGATGCCACACTCTTTGCCTGGTTCCGGGTGCGGCACAGAACAGCCATCTGTGAATAGTCGTGCCCCTCTTCTGTCAGGTCTTTGATCTCATGTGAAATGATACCGGCGTGTTCTCTGTTTTCGGCCCAGATGAGACGAGGAAGGGGTCCCCGGCGGTCTCCTTCTGCCTTCAGCCATTTTACCTGTCGGTCTTTGTTATGCTGGATAATATTGTTGGCTATATCGAGGATCTCTTGGTGTGAGCGGAAGTTTATCTCCAGCGGTGTGGAGAGGAATTTGTGGTGATCGCCGTAGGTATCTTTAAATGCCTTGATGTTGTAGGCACTGGCGCCACGGAAGCTGTAAATAACCTGATCGTCATCGCCGACCACGGTCACACTCTGTTGCTCACTGGCCAGCAGGCGGACGATCTCGTTTAGAGCGTAGTTGTTGTCCTGAAATTCGTCAACCACAATGTGCCGGAACTGTTCCTGCGCCGCGGCCAGCGCGACCTGATCCTCTGCTAGAATCTGATGTGCCTTCAAGATCATATCACCGTAGTCCACCACGTTGATCTCAGACTTCATTCGCTGGTAGAGTTCGTAGACGCGCCGCAGATCTTCAATTTGGTCCATGATCTCAAGTTCTGTGGTTTTCTGGTCAGGATCGGGGCTATCAGACGGGACTATCAGTTCGTCCCGGCAGCGGTTGAAAAAAGGGAGGAAACTGTTCACCACCGCTTTCTCCGGGTTCAGTGCAAATTCAGTGGAATAAAAGGGGCCGAGACTGTCAAAATCTTCCAGCAGCAGATAGACAGCCTCACTTTCATCCAGCAGTCTCGGTTGAGGGGTGATACCGCTGAATTCCTTCACCAGCTGGTAACAGACGGCGTGGAAGGTACCGATGGTCATTTTTTGTGCCGCCGATCCGATGAGTTGTCGCGTTCTGCTCCTCAATTCAGCAGCGGCCCTCTCCGTGTATGTGATGACCAGCAGATGGGATGAATTGACCTTCTTCTTTTCAATCAGATAGACGATCCGTTCTATGAGGGTAAAGGTTTTGCCCGTGCCGGCGCCGGCCAGGATCATGAGAGGGGCAGGCTGATGTTCGATTGCTTTTCGCTGCTGGGGAGTGGGTAGCTTGTCCACGGCGAAAGTTACTCCAACTGTAGCTGAGATGGAATGTCATTCCTCAACTTGGGTCAGGTCTCATCACGAATTTGAGGTAGTCTCACCAGGATGATTTACAACCATCCGGAAAGAGGAATCTTTCAGCCATTCCTAAATCGATTTGAAATCTTAGCGGATTCTTTTAACCTTTTTAGTACTCATGCGTCAAAAGAGGGAAAATGCTGCATGACAGACCAAGAGCTGATACAACAATTTCAAACCGGAGAAGAATATGCGTTCGATGAGCTGGTCAAGAGACATTATCAGACGACTTATCAGTTCTTTTCTCGCATGCTTAAGGATCCTATGGAGGCAGACGATCTCTGTCAGGAGACTTACATCCGTGTCTACAAAGGTCTCAACGGTTTTCGTATGCAGTCCGAATTTACCACATGGCTTTACCGCATATCTGCCAATGTTGCCAACAACTATTTCCGCAAACGGCGCGTCCGTAATATTTTTACCTCGGGAGAGCACATTGAAGAAGTCTCGGCTGACCCGGCGCAGGAGGATCGTAAACTTGATGAATGCACGTGGCACGCAATTCGCAATTTACCGAAGAAACAGAGAATGGTGCTGATGTTAAGAATTTTCCAGGAACTGCCATTTAAAGAAGTCGCCGCCATCATGGATATCTCAGAAAATAGTGCTAAGGTAAATTATCATTATGCCATCAATAATCTCAAGAAGCGGCTGGGAGAACAATCATGACATTGCTGGAAGAACGGTTGCAGGATTTAGCCGGGGCGCGGGTGGACGTTCCTGAGGCTGGCGACTTTATCACCCGGCTGCACAGTGAACTTGATCGGCGCAAGGCAAGGAAACAGTCATTCCTTAATGCGGCCGCCAGCTTTGGTGCGGTCTTGCTCGTTTTTATCGGGGTCATGCGGGATCCCGGGGTGGGCAATGAGGATTACTATCCGATATTCACAGAGTATCAGGCTTTGCTGAGCGAGGACGAGACCGCTGACGCCGCCGATATCTTTACAGATGAAACCTTTGTGTTTGAAGCCCTCGATTATCTTGTGGAAGGGGAGAATTTTATCGGCAACGGCTGGGATCTTTTGCAAGATTTAGATGATCTTGGTTTAGTTGATTTACTAACAATACAGAATAAGGAGAAACCGTCATGATAAAGCAGTCAGTCCTTTTAGCCTTTCTCATAGGAGTTGCGTCTGCTCAATCGCCGTGGCCGCATACTCCTGAAGCTCCTCCTGGTGGTGCTGTTCCGGAACCGCAGCGCGAGCGGCTGGAAATGATGAAAATGTGGCATCTTACGGAAGAACTTGATTTAAGCGAGGATCAGGCCAGCAAGTTTTTTCCCCGCTACAATGTCCTGGAAAATGAACTCATGGATATTGGAAAACAGCAGAGGGAGCTCTTAGTGGATTTGAAGAAGAAAAAGACTGAAAATAGAGAAATAACCCCGAGCAAACTGGATCAGATCACCAAGAAAATGTCTGAACTGGAACAACAAAAGATACAGAAGAAGCAGCAGTTTTTTGAAAATCTGGACGATATCCTTACGCCTGATCAGAGGGCCAGCTATTTTGGATTTGAACTCCGCTTCCGTAAGGAGCTGCGTGAGGGCATCCGTAACCGGCGTGGCCCCGAGGAAATGAAAAAGCGCGGGAAAATGGGCCGCATGAAGAAGGGTAAAAGGTGACTGTAGTCCTGATTATCTTTGATTATCTGAATGTCTGATTCCTTAAACAAGGCTATCGCTCAGGCGCTCTGTCTATACGATCGCAAGATAGGAGAGGGTGATCTCACCATGGAGACACTCTTGTCTTACCCTCCTCATGTGGTTGTGAATATCAGGAATACCAAACCCGTGCCGGCGTGCATCTTGCCTCTCTTTGAACAAGTGGTGAAATACGGTGATCCATCACTGCAGTTTGAAACAGACGCTGCCACTGAAACGGTGATTCCGCGGGGTGATATCACCATTCACCTGGAGGGGAACGGCAGCGCGATCCTGACGGGCTGGCAGGTGGCAAGGCCACTCGTATCGCTGATGGCAAGAGTATTTGCCAAAGTCCGTGCAGCGGTTGAGACGGTTGAACCTTACGGGATAAAAGTTGGTCACAATCTAGATTTACCCACAGGGTACGGAAAGATCATCGCCCACGCCGTAGAAGAGGCGGGCGGAATGACGCTGGACACCGGACTCAACGAGCGGGTCTATATTACATCGGATCATCTGAAAAGTGTGGGATCTCTGAATAAAGCCGTAGCGAAAGTTATCGGCGAAGTGGGCGACCAGCGGTCACTGATCAAGATTGTGGTGGAAGTCCGCTCGGCGGACGAACTAGCGCAACTGACGGATAAAAAGGTTGACTGGGTCTACTGTCGCGGCTTTAGTGCTGATGAAATCAAAGAAGGAGGCAAACTGACCAAAGGGTGGGTCAGGATGATGGTGGATGATTCGATTGGTGTTAAAGAGGTTGTCGCTCTCAAAGACGCGGGTGTGAAGTGTTATGCCGTCGGCGTTAATGAACTGTTTGCGGTTGAAGACTTCTTTACGGTGGAGTTTGAAGGAGAACAGGTAGAATTGAAGCAAGAAAACAGTGTAGCAGTTTAACTTTTTACCATTCTAAGATGTTTAAAATGGTCAAATGAAAAACGTGACTAAATCCATTACAACAGACGATCTGGCCTTTTCGGCCTATCTGCGGATGAAAGAATTTCCACTCATCACATCAAATCAGAATAACGGCAAGAGCACTTTCACGTTTGAAATCAGGGAGTGTGATACCGAAGCGCTGAAAGTGGAGTTCGTTAATAGTCGCTTTTTGAGCTACTATAACGAATTGAGAAACTTAAAGAAACTGCTATAACTATCAGGAGGTAACAGAGATGAGAACAGTTTTTCGAACAGCCGGTTTAGTGACAATTATGCTGGCTATGATATTGGGCACTGGCGTGATTGCACAGGGTCAAGGTCCTGGGCATGGATCCGGACACGGTCCCGGTATGACAAACGGACACGGCCCAGGTCACGGCATTTTACGGCAGCTGACCGAAGAGCAGAGAGACGCCATTCGACAGATGGTAGATCAGATGCGAGACGACGGTGCAACAAGGGAAGAGATACACGATGCTGTGGTGGCGCAGCTGGGGGCGTGGGGCTACGAAGTTCCCGACGATTTCGGGAAACGCCGTCCCTTTGCCAGGATCATGCGCCATCTGACTGAGGAACAGCGGACGGCCATCAAGGCGTTGGTTGAACAGATGAAGGGCGACGGCGCCTCGAGAGAAGAGATTCGCGACGCAGTCATGGCTCAGTTGGAAGAGTGGGGCATCGAACTGCCGGGCAACGGAGCTATCAGTGAGAGAGAAAGGCTCCGGGCGAAGAATCATCCCAATCCTTTCAATCCTGAGACGAGCATTACTTACACGCTCACAGCACCGGCAACCGTCGACGTGCGAATATATAATATGGAAGGTCAACTGGTTCAGTCTTATCGGATGGGATACCAGAACGAAGGTACCCACTCTCTGAGATGGGACGGCGTCATGAATGACGGTCAGGCAGCACCTTCCGGCGTCTATATTTATCGGATCACGGCTGGTGATCAGTCATATTCCGCTCGAATGTTGCTGATGAAGTGAAAACCCTGCAAAGGGCGGTCTCACTCGGGGTCTCCCTCCACTTCTCGGCGCTTAAAAATCAGATAGTGAAACCCCTCCTTATCATATTCACCGTCATCACAGGACTTGTTGGTCAAGGCGGCAGCAAGACAAGCGATATTTCGGGCTACGTAGTTGACGCCTCCAACGGCGAGGCGCTGCCGTACGCCAATGTGACAATCAAGGACAAAGACCGCGGCACATCTTCTTATGCTCACCCCGTGTCACTGCCTTTTTGTGCCGGCGGGATTTGTGGTCACCTGACTATGCCGGTAGTTTCCCTTCCTTCGAAATCTAATCTTGCGATATTAAATTCAACCCAGTTAAGTTGCTAAGATGAAAAGGAAATCGAATGCGTAGGATAGCAATCATAGCGGCGATTGTCTGTTTTGCAGTTTTATCAGCCCAACCCCATGGTCGGCGGGGCCAGGGTATGCAGCGACAGCAGATGAAGGATGCTCCTAAAATAGGCGTCGTTTATGGAACAGTTGTGGATTCCGCATCAGGTCTTCCGGTTCCTTATGCGTCCGTTT
>JASLRT010000118.1 GCA_030743815.1 Candidatus Neomarinimicrobiota bacterium
GGGCAAAGCGAGACAAGGAAGGCAAGATCGTGCGCGATGAAGAGGGAAAGGCGATTAAGGTACCCGGTCTGCTTCAGTCGTGCAAGGCGGTCGGCTGGGTAATTGATGAGTACCAGAAGGCGCAGGTTTCCATCAACCTGACAAATTATCATGTGACGCCGCCCCATGTGGCGTTCGAGTCTGTGCGGGAAGGTGCTCGCGAGCGGGGATTTCGTGTGACAGGGAGCGAAATCGTTGGTCTGATTCCCTTGGAGGCGATGCTCATGGCGGGGTGGTACTATCTCGAAAAACAAGGGAAGACGAAGGCGGTTCCCGAGGCCGAACTGGTGAGGGTAGCCGTCGAATCGATCGGTCTTAACGACGTCACCAAATTCGACCCCATGGAAAAGATTGTTGATTACAGAGTAGTGGAACAGGGCGATCTTGTTTCGAGGAGTATAGCCGCTTTTACGGATGAACTTTCCACAGACAGTCCGGCGCCGGGCGGCGGATCGGTTTCAGCCCTTATGGGCAGCCTGGGGGCGGCACTTGTCAGTATGGTGGCATCCCTTACTCACGGCAAGAAAGGGATGGAAGTTTCGCGGACAAAAATGGAGGAGCTGGGGGAGAAGGGGCAATCTCTCAAGGATCGTCTCGCCTACCTGGTGGATGAGGATACGCGTTCGTTCAACGCGGTCTTGACAGCCATGCGAATGAAAAAGAAAACTGACGCAGAGAAAAAGTTGCGCGCGCAGGCTATGGATGCCGCTGCGAAGAGAGCTACCGATGTTCCTCTGGAAGTTTCCCGTTTGTGCTTGCAGGTGCTGGAACTGGCGCAGGCCGTAGCGCAGGAAGGGAATCCCAGCTCGGTAAGCGATGCGGGCGTGGCATCTGAAGCGGCACTCGCCGGGCTGAGAGGGGCACGGCTTAATGTGCTTATCAATCTGCCGGGAATAGATGATAAAGATTTTTGCAAGAAGTCGACGACCGAAATTGAAGACCTGAAGAAGAGAGGAGAATCACTGGCGCAAGAGACCGCTGAAGCGGTTGAGTTGACTATTAAGGAATCGTAGTGGGCAAGATTCATATACTGTCAGAGGATCTGAAAAACAAGATCGCAGCCGGCGAGGTGGTGGAGCGGCCCGCCTCTGTGGTAAAAGAGCTCATCGAGAACAGTATCGACGCCGGAGCAAAGAACATCGACGTTTTGGTAAGTGGTGGTGGAAATGCTTCTGTGCAAGTCGTAGACGACGGCGGGGGACTCGAGAGCGATGATCTGAAGCTGGCTTTCAACCGTCATACCACTTCCAAGATTGAGTCGCCGGATGATCTGCACCGGATCAATACCCTCGGCTTCCGCGGTGAAGCGCTTGCCAGTATCGCCTCCGTCTCAAAAGTGAGAGCAATCTCAACCGTGAATGGTGGTGCCGGTTCGGAGATTGCAGTGAAAAATGGTGAAATATCAGAACCGGTTCCGGGTTCTATGGCAGAAGGGACGTTAATCTCAGTGACAGACCTTTTCTTCTCAGTGCCCGCACGCAGAAAGTTTCTGAAAAGTGCCAAAGTGGAGCTGAGGCACGTTATTCAGGTCGTCAGGAGATTTGCTCTCAGTTATCCTGAAATTTCCTTCCGCCTGATGGCTGATGAGAGGGAGATACTCTCTGTCCGGAATGAAACGCTGAACGAGAGAATCGGCAAAGTCTTTGATCCTACTTACAGACAGAACATTCTCCCCGTGGACTACGAGAAAGGACCTTTCAAGATTACCGGATTTGTGGGCAATCTGAACCTGGTAAGAAAGAGGGGAGGAGAACAGTTCCTGTTCCTTAAAAGTCGTTATATCGTCGATAAACTTTTGAATTCCGCTGTCTACTCGGCATTCCGTTCGCTCGTATCTCGGGGGGAGTTTCCTTTTTTTGTTCTGAACCTTGAAGCGCCGCTTGACCAGGTAGATGTAAATGTCCATCCCATGAAGATCGAAGTACGATTTCAAGATGAGTGGCGTGTCTATCATACCTTGAAGTCGGCCGTTGAGACTGCACTGACGGAGATTATCAGTACCATTCCTGATCTCGGCAGGTTTGAGTCGTCAGATACCGATTTCGCCACCTCCAGACAGGATGCTCTCTCTTTCAAGCGGACAGGGGAGTCGGAAGCAACCGTAGGAATGCAGACGGTGGAACGGGCCAAGGAATACGTGCGCTCAATTCAGGCTCAGCCGGAGAGTTCGGAGTTTGTCAATCTGGAGAGTATCTGGCAGGTTCACGCCAAGTATATCGTTTCTGAAATCAAGAGCGGTCTGGTAGTAATTGATCAGCATGTGGCACACGAGAGAATCCTGTTCGATAAGGCGATAGAGGCGCTGGAAGGATCACCGTTGCCGAGTCAGACTCTGCTCTTTCCTGAGGTGGTGGAACTGCCGGCCGATGACTTTTCCGCTTTGATAGACCTCTTACCATTCCTGGAAAAGATCGGATTCCGCATGAAGGAGTTTGGTAAGCATACTGTCCTTGTTGAAGGGGTTCCCTCTGAGATGGGTTGGGGAAACATACGCGATATATTAAAGGATATCCTTGATTCCTATGAGACAGAGAAGAAGGAGCACGCCTCATTTCAGGAAGCTGTAGCAGCTTCATTCGCCTGCCACGCGGCAGTGAAAGCAGGGGACGTCCTGACAAAAGATGAGATGCAGTCGCTGGTGGATCGTCTCTTCGCCACCAAGCATCCTTACTACTGTCCCCACGGGCGGCCGATCATCGTAAATCTCAGTCTCGATGAACTGGACCGGAGGTTTGAGAGGAATTGACGATATATGATTGATGATTTTCGTTCGAGATGCTCATACGATTCCGAGACCAAATACTACATTATTTCGTAATAGACGATCGAGACTAGAGAGTCGAAAACAGCTATAGTCATCCTAGGTCCTACCGCCGCCGGTAAGTCGCGCGTTGCCGTCGAGTTAGCTCGTCAATTGGACGGTGAGGTAATAGGTCTCGATTCGCGCCAGATCTACCGTCATATGCCTGTCGGCACAGCCCAACCGGCTGAGAAGGAGCGGGGTGGCATTCCTCATCATCTCATCGGTATCAGGGACCCCGGCGAAGTGATCTCTGCGGGGGAGTACGCTCACCTGGTGGAAGAGACGATAAAAGGGGTGCAGGAGCGGGGAAACGTTCCCATTGTGTGCGGCGGGAGCGGTCTCTACTACAGGGCGCTTACTTGCGGTATTTTTGAAGAATCTTCTTCTGACCTTGATATTCGCAAGAAGCTTCAAGCTGAACTTGAAAAGAAGGGTGTTGCTAAACTATTGCGGAGGCTTCGGACTGTTGACCCGGAATACGCCAAAATCGTTCATCCTAACAATCATAAGCGGCTAATCCGGGCGCTGGAAATCCATAAAATTACAGGAAAAGCCCCCAGTGACCATTTCAAATCCCAGCAGAAGAGAAGGTCGGATGATACAATCTTCAGCGTCTATCTACGAGCGTCGCTCGATTTTCTCGAGGAGCGCATCCGCCGCCGTACTGATGAGATGCTTGACAGAGGATGGATAGAAGAGGTTCAGTCACTCATGGAGATGGGAGTCGATCAGAAGTTCCATCCCGTGGACAGTCTCGGTTATCGCCAGATTATGTCTTATCTTGATGGAACCATGAACCGGGATCAGATGATAGAACGCATCAACATTGAGACGCGCCAGTACGCAAAAAAACAGTTGAAGTGGTTTGATCGTGAGAAGATAAATCTGAAACTGGATCTATCAAAAGACAGATCACTTGATAATACAGTCGCTACTATTTTTGATGGATTCAAAATGTTTGGTTCAAGTTAGACTTTAATAGTAAATTACTATTTGAAAAAGGTCCTTTAAACCATTCCTGAGAGAAGGTAAGGACGCTTCGGCATCCTCCTGTCTCGGGAGGATTTTTAGTATCTGAGCGTGCCGAAGATAAAGAAAAAACAGCTTCTTGACGAAGACGGGATCAACCGGTCCCTGTCGCGTATTGCTCACGAAATTGCTGAACGTCTTCCTGGCACAGATAAGATAGCCCTTATCGGTATCCGCACCCGCGGCGAATTCATCGCCACCCGGCTGGCTGAGAGAATAGAGAGTCTCACCCAGAACGAAGTTCACCTCGGTTTTCTTGATGTCACCTTCTACCGCGACGATTTCCGCGAACGTCTGATCCAGCCGCAGGTTAAGGGATCGGACATCTCCTTCTCCATCGATGGTCTAACACTGATCCTGGCTGATGACGTCCTTTTCACCGGGCGGACCATCCGCGCGGCGCTGGATGAACTGATGGATTTCGGCCGGCCGGCGAAAATCTTGATGGCGACGCTCGTGGACAGGGGTCACCGCGAAATGCCTATCAAGGCCGACTTTGTGGGTAAGAATATTCCCACCGCGGAAAACGAACATGTCCTGGTGAAACTCAACGAAGTCGACGGCGAGGATACCGTCTATCTGGTGGAATACGGCTAAAATGGGATTCTTGCACAATAGACACTTGCTCGGTTTGGATGACACTCCGGCGGAGGATATCAAGCTGATCCTCGAAAACGCGTTCACTTTCCGCGAGGTGCTGGACAGACCCATCAAAAAAGTGCCGACGCTCCAAGGCAAGACGGTAGTGAACTTATTCTTCGAGCCGTCCACTCGTACCAGGATATCCTTCGAACTGGCACAGAAGCGGCTGTCGGCAGATATGGTAAACTTTTCCGCTAGCGTAAGCAGTCTTCAGAAAGGGGAAAGTTTCAAGGATACAGCTCAGAATATCGAGGCAATGAAGATTGATTGCATCATCATGCGTCATCCTGTTCCCGGCGCGCCTCTTCATCTGACGAAGCATGTCGATGCAGTAGTTGTAAATGCCGGCGACGGAACACACGAACACCCGACTCAAGCGCTGCTGGATATGATGAGCCTGCAGGAGAAACTGGGTGCAATTGAGGGGCTCAAGGTCGGTATCGTGGGCGATATTTCTCACAGCCGTGTGGCCGGATCGAATATTCTCGGCCTGCAGAAGATGGGTGCGGAAGTAACCCTGTGCGGACCTCGCACCATGATGCCGTGGGGCGTGGAAAAGCTGGGGGTCGCCGTAAACCACAATCTTGATGAAGTTCTCGATTGGGCCGATGCGGTAAACGTCCTTAGGATCCAGCGGGAGCGATTGGGGGTGAATTACTTCCCGTCAGTGAGGGAGTACCGCCATCTGTTCGGCGTTACCCGCGAAAGAATTGAGAGATTGAAAAAGCAGCTGATTATCATGCATCCGGGACCAATGAACAGGGGAGTGGAGATCGACAGCGATGTGGCCGACAGCGAGAATGCCATCATACTTGACCAGGTGCTGAACGGGGTGGCCATCCGAATGGCGGTACTTTATCTCTTGCTGGGAGACAAGCCGGAAGAATGAGACTTGGA
>JASLRT010000119.1 GCA_030743815.1 Candidatus Neomarinimicrobiota bacterium
CGCAAGATACGCTTAGCGTTCTCCTCGGCGCGCGGAAACTGGTTCATTTGGAAATAGTCGTTCGCCAGGCTCCTGTAAATCTCAATCTTTACTTCCGTCCTCAGATTACGCCTGAAGATCAATGACTGGTGGATCTTGACGGCCTGCTCGCCCTTGTCCTTCTCCCTGAGGATATCACCGAGTTTGATGTAAGCACTGACGTTGTTCGTGTCGCCCTTTACAAGTTCGCGCAGTTTCCAGAAAGCGCTGTCTGTGTCGCCTATAAGCATACGTTCCAGAGCTTCGGTATAGAGAAGATGAGAATCCTTTCTACGCGGGAAGAGCTTGGACAGAAGATTCACTACTCTTCCCCGTCGTCTATCTCGTATAAACCTTCTTCGATCGCTATGTTTCTGAGGGAATTGATTTCGTCCGACAGTTTCCTGTTCTCACCTCTCACAGCCCGGGTCTCCGCCTTACTTGTCAAAATGGAAGAGAGTGCGATGGAGAATCCCACCAGTATGCCCACACCCAATGCGACAATGATGACTACCGCAACGGGAACGGTCTCATACTGGCTCAGAACGAGATCAACAGCCACCTCTTCCATGTTCTTAGTCAGGACAAACAGGAGACCGAGGATGAGCAAAAGTCCCAGAAAAACTTTAAGCAACTGCATGAAACCTCCTTGGGTCGCCTACTAATTCGCCAAAAAGAGTAACGCCATGGGCATCAGTGATGCGGACGTTCACCATCTGTTTCATCTGGGTAGTCTCTTTTGCGAAAAGGACCCACTTGTTAGTGTCCGTCCGCCCGGCCCACATCTCTGAAGACTTCTTACTTTCTTTCTCAACTAATACTTTAACTACTTCACCTATCTCTCTTTTATTAAGGAATAATGTATGCCTCTTCTGAACAGTAATCAACGCTTCCAGCCGCGCCTGCTTCTCACTTTCGGAAACGTGATCAGAATACTCTGTCGCCTTTGTTCCGGGACGGGGCGAGTACTTGAAAGTGAAGGCGGAATCAAACTTGATCTTTTCCATCACTTTCAGTGTCTCCTCAAAATCATCCCGTGTCTCACCCGGAAATCCAACAATGATATCTGTTGTCAGTCCGCACCCCGGCAGCAACTGACGTATCCGCGACACAAGAGCGAGGAATTCGGCCTGACTGTATGTGCGGTTCATCCGCTTGAGGATGCGGTCTGATCCCGCTTGAACCGGCAGATGGATCGACTTGCACAGATTGGCGTTATCCCGCATGACGAACAGCATATCATCGTCTACATCCTGTGGATGGGGCGATGTGAATCTCACTCTCTGCAAACCGGGTATCTCGGCCACCGCCTGAAGAAGCTCAGGAAACCGTTTCCCTCTGCGTCTGAAAGAATTGACATTCTGTCCCAAGAGTGTGACTTCCGCAAAACCGTCATCAACGGCCCGCCGTACTTCTTGTACGATGTCACTCACAGGTCGGCTTCTCTCCCTGCCACGGGTGAACGGCACAATGCAAAAAGTGCAGAACTTATCACAGCCGCGCATGATGGATATCCACGCATTAATCCCCTCATTCCTCGACGGGTACATACCGCTGTAAACTTCGAACCGCGACAGCTTTGTGTCAACAATTGACTCGTTCTTTTCTTCGTGGCGCCGGAGGATCCCGGGGATGCGGCGATACGAATCGGGACCGAGCACAAAATCGACGTACGGTTTGTTTTCCAGGATATCATCCTTGACGTGTTGCGCCATGCATCCCATGAGACCGAGGATCATGTCAGGTCGTCGCTCCTTTTCCTTCCGTAGCACACCCAGACGGGAATGAATCTTATCTTCAGCGTGCTCCCGGATGGCACACGTATTAATGAAGACGGCGTCGGCGTTTCCCACCGCATCAATCTTTCCGTATCCGTTTTTTTCCATAATGCCGGCCACCAGCTCGGAATCGGCCACATTCATCTGACAGCCGTAGGTCTCCATATAATAGTATTTCACAACGAATGAAGTTACTCTCTCCCCCGTAGAGAATCAAGATACGTTTAGACGGTTTGGGGGTGTGCCGAGGGGTTACTCTAGGCGACCGGCGAAGAAGTAATTCTTGGGGTTTTGCGGTGTACCGTAGTAGTGAACTTCATAGTGGAGGTGAGGCGCTGTGGACCGGCCCGTATTCCCAATCTCGCCTATCAGGTCGCCTCGCTTGACTACCTCGCCCGGTTTTACCAGCATTTTCATCAGATGAGCGTAGAAAGATTGATAACCGTGCCCGTGATTAATCTTGATCGATTGACCGTAAGTACCCTTGTACGATGCGTAGACTACTTTTCCATCAGCGGCAGAATAGACGGGCGTTCCATTCGGCGCCGAGATATCGAGACCGTGATGGAATCGCTTCTCACTGGAAAACGGATCATTGCGGTAGCCGAATCCGCTGTTCAGGTATCCGCCGCCGGCCGGCCGGATGGAAGGGATGGACGGCAGTTTTTCCGTGCTGTTCTTCAGTGCATCGAAAACCGTTTCGAAGCTCTCTTTTTCCAGCCGAACCTTGCGCGACAGTTCATTGATGTCGATTTCGAGCTGGGTCACCTTCTCCTCAATGTCAGGCAGCAGCTCGTCCAAGTCTGACCGTCGGGTAGTTAATCTACCTACACCAACTTCACGCACGTCGCGGTCTATGGCAGGAAGGTTTGCATAGGTTCGCAATGCCCTGTCCTTCTCTTCCAGCTGATTCATATCGACCTTCATTTCATCAAGGTCACTGCGCAGGTCGAGAAGCAGGGAGATGAGCGAACGGTTATTCTGTTTCACCTCCTCGAGTCTCGATTTGTACATGAAGCGGGTGAGTATATCGGCGCTGAAAATGAGCACAGCGGTAGATAACACAACGGCAAGTATAGAGACGGCAACGATCGTATTTTGTGATAACGACCATTGATGCACGTCACTGTTGCTGTCACGTATGACAACCAGCTTGACGCCCTCAGATGATTTGCGTTTCAAGAAGGGTAACTTCATATATTATTTCTCTCTAACCCCTACTATAGAATTTCTGAACATGGGCTCACAAATACAACAGGAAATTATCTAACAATTCCTATTAAATATCGCTGAATTGAATCTGTTTATCTGAATGCTTGCAGATTCCTGCGGACAACAACGAAACAAAGTTATCATATGTTCATAACTTAGACAAATCTCGCGCGGACTTTTCAAGGTTTCATAATGCAATAAACCTGTCACTTTGCTCCCATCTCTGTTCGCCTTTTGGCCTTCCAGTTCTTACCTAAGGGAATCGTAACAGGTCGAGAAGATAGGCTGGCTCTTGAGCCGTCGCTAATCCCCGACAGGCGGAGGAGTTGCTGACGGCAGATTCAAGGTATTTCCGCTAACCCGTCAGCGATCCGCCAAGGCGGAAGTCACCGACAGATAATACGAACTTGGAAGTAAAATGATGAAATCCCGATTCCTTCGGGAAGGAATCATTTTGAAACATCTGTTGATCAAATTCACTCCCGCGCCCCCTTGCATTCTGGGGAAGGTCGTAGATTATCCGAGAAAAGTGCGCAACAGATGGGCTCTCGTGACGTGGCGCAGACGTTGAATTGCCCTCTCTTTCAGCTGGCGTACACGCTCCCTGGTCAGTTTGAGGTGAGCACCAATCTCTTCCAGTGTGAGAGGACGATCCATATTGAGGCCGAAGTAATTGCGGATGACTTCCGCTTCACGCTTCGGGATAGTGGTTAGAACCCTCTCTATTTCAGACGTCAGCGACTCTTTCATCATAACCGCTTCCGGCCGGCCGTCATCAGAGGTGATGAGATCCCTCAAGGTCGTCTTCTTTTCCTCGTCAATGGGTTGGTCAACGGAAATGCTGCGCACGTTAAACTGAACCAGCTGTTCCGCTTCTTCTTTTGTCATATCCATAATATCAGCCAGTTCTTGCACCGTCGGCACACGCTCTAGAGCTTGCTCCAGCTGTTCCGCCTGTTTGCGCATGCGTGTGACCGTACCCGTCACGTTTGCCGGCAGACGGACAATCCTGCTCTGATCGGCAATGAACTGCAGAATCGACTGCTTGATCCACCAAACGGCGTAGGAGATGAACTTGAATCCCCTCGACTCGTCAAACCGGTGCGCCGCCTTGATAAGACCTATATTCCCCTCATTAATCAAGTCCTCCAGCGGAAGACCTGTATTGCGGTACTTATTGGCAACAGATACGACAAACTTGAGATTGGCGTTGATAAGCTCATTAAGAGCTTCCGGATCACCCTTCCTGACCAGGCGTGTCAGTTCAATCTCCCTTTCAGGGAGAAGCGGTTCCGTCGTGCCAATCTCTTCTAAATAGAGTTTCAGCGCGTGGCCGAATGCATCCCTAGATTTTGACTCTGCCAAAGCTCTCCGCCTGATTTAAATCTGAAAGTTCCTGCTCAGGAACCAGACTCTTCGGAAGATTCCGCTTCTTCAGCGTCTTCCGCCTCTGTCTCACCCTCTGATGATGTTTTCTCATACTCGGCCTTGATCTCCTCCAGCTTCTCCTCTTTCTCCTTCACACGATCCTTCAGGTCCTGCACCCGCTGAACATATGAAAAGAACTGTTCGTTGCCGGCGAAATTGGTGACGTTTTCATTCACCGATGAATCGAAAGCGTGCTTGCCGAGTTTTGCAAATTCCTTATCCATTTCCCGCTGAAGCTGGTGGATTTCCAGCTTAACCTTGCCGACCTTTGTCAGCTCTTCCGTCTTGGTGGCGGCAACCTTGCCGATCTCCTCGGCCTTCTCCGCCGCCGCGCTGCCAAACTGTTTTAGGTTCTTCTTCAGATCATTCCATACTGGTGACATCGTTTTTCCCCTCTATTCTAATGGTGCAATTTGATACCGCATCTTCGGATTGTCAAGGGTCACTTCGGACTTTTTTTGATGAACCAGTTCGCCAGATAAAACAGCACAATACCTGTAGCCAGCGCCTGCACCTCAAGAGCCAGGTCACCATCGCGGATTCCGTAATAAAGTCCTGACAGCACAGCCAGCATCGCCGTCACCTGAAGCGACCTTAACAGAACATATCGAACGGTAAACTCCTCCCCGATTCCATTGTTCCCTGACGACTACTCATCGAGAGCCTTCGTCAGCAGCTTCCTTATCACCTGCGGATCCGACTTCCCGCCTGTCTTCTTCATCACCTCTCCCATAAAGAAACCGAAGAGAGACTTCTTCCCTTCACGGTAACGGGAAACTTCAGCTGGAGAATCTGCCAGTACTCCATCAATGATCGCTTGAAGCTCGCTCTCCTCGGAGACCACCGCAAGCCCTTGCGCTTCGATGATCTGCCGCGGCGTCTCATCGCTCTCCAGCATGGCGCGGAAGATTAACTTGGCTGAATTAACATTAACGACCCCCTCGTCTACCACCTTCAGGAGTTCAGCGAACCTGTCGGGTCGGATGGGAAACGAAGCTACATCGAGAGATCGATCCTTCAAATTGCGGCGCATCTCACCGAGAATCCATTTCGATGCCGCGGCGGCGTCACTCAAGAGGGCAACCGTCTCCTCAAAATATTCAGCTAACTTGGGATCAGAAACCAGGATCATTACATCATCCAGCCGCAAGCCGTACTCCGAAACAAACCGCGCCTCCTTCTCGTGCGGCAATTCCACCAACGCCTCCTGCGCGTGCCTCAGATCTTCATCCGTCACCTCGATTGGAACTAGATCAGGATCGGGGAAGTAACGGTAGTCGTGGGATTCCTCCTTGGTGCGCATGATTTCCGCCTTCTGACCGGTTTCGTCCCACAGGAGTGTCACCTGTTCAACCTCTCCGCCCTCCTCCAGGATTTCCGCCTGCCGCCTGATCTCATATTCGAGCCCCCGCTCCACACTTCGGAAGGAATTCATATTCTTCATTTCGGTCTTTACGCCGAGATTTGTTTCGCCCCGTTGCCTGAGAGATATGTTAGCGTCGCAGCGCAGATTTCCATGTTCCATATTGCAGTGGCAGATGGAGAGGTATTCGAGCGTCAGTCTTAGTCTTGCGAAGTACTCTTTCGCCTCATCCGCCGACTGAATCTCCGGCTCGCTGACGATCTCCACCAACGGCACGCCGCTACGGTTGAGATCGATGCGGGTCCCCACGCCGTCTGTACCGTGGATCGATTTGCCTGCATCCTCTTCGAGATGGATTCGAGTGAGGCGAATCTTCTTCAGGCCGTCTCCCTGTCGGATGGTAACGGAGCCGCCGCGGCAGAGAGGCTCTTCGAACTGGGAAATCTGGTATCCTTTCGGTAGGTCGGGATAGAAGTAGTTCTTGCGTGCGAAGCGGGAAAAGCGAGTTATCTCAGAACCGAGAGCCACACCCAGTCTCAGGACATATTGGAGAGCCTTTTCGTTGGCTACCGGCAGAGCGCCCGGCAGACCGAGACAGATGGGGCAGGTATGGCTGTTGGGCGGATCGCCGTAGATATTCTTGCAGCCGCAGAACATCTTCGTCTCGGTGGCGAGCTGGGCGTGGACTTCCAGTCCAATGACCGGCTCCCACTTTTCAAGGATGGCGTCGAGGTTGTTCATAGCACGGGCGAATTTAGTACGGCGGCGTGAGGAATGGAATTCCATAGCTCTATAAAAGTAAAAAACCTCACCCGGCATTTCTGCCGGATGAGGTCCGTTGTTGTAAGGTTACTCTGAAGTTTACGAAACTCTGGTAACGTTGGCGGCTTGGTCGCCTTTGGGACCTTCCACCACTTCAAATTCAACCTTATCTCCTTCCTCAAGGGTCTTGAACCCGTTTCCGCTGATAGACGAGAAATGAACGAAGACGTCCTTATCTCCACTATCGGAAGTGATAAAGCCAAACCCTTTCTTTTCATTGAACCACTTTACTGTTCCTTGTTGCATTGGATGTACCTTTCTTTCTTTACTTATGGATTAATTGTTTTCGAACTCTTACACAGAAATGAAAAAACGAGGCTCAATAACCACATTTTACTGAATCATTTACAAGATTCGAAGAACAACTCTTTTCAACGGGCGAGATTACGACATTCATTCAGCGAATACAAGAACTTAAATCTGGGGCGGTTTTGCTCAAATATAGGGTCGAGCGGGAGATAAAAATGTACTGACGAAGGGAAATGACTACTGGATGGGGCAGTCCTCTGCATCTTATGCTTGAAGAGACTTTAAACTGGTCTGTACTCAATATATCTCAAAGTCGTCCCTATTTCCATCCTCCGCGCCTCCACGAGGACGGCTGAAACGACTTCGATCTTCCATCTTCCCGAAGCGGTACTCAAGCGAAAGAGTCACTGTCTGGCTGAAGAAATCACGGTTGGCCTCCTGATACCAATTCTCCCCCCATGTCTCAAAATGGAGGCCCGAGAGATTGAATGGATCTCCCATCCTCACGGAGAGATTCAGTCTCTCATTAAGGAACTTCTTCTTCAACGACACCGCCGACCATGACATGGAACCCATCTTGCCGATGGGAATCTCTTGCGCGGGGCGGTAAAACATGAAGAACATCAGTTCGGTCGTCGGGCTCATATTCCAAGTCGTGTTAATGACGTACCGCTGACCCTTGACCGAGCTATTGTAATCTTCCCCGAAAATGTCTGTATTGATCTCATCCCAGTAAACGCTGCCGCTGAACATCAGCCTGAACTTCTGGCCAAGAGAGCCGACGATGCTATATTCGACTCCTTTCGAAATCTGTTCACTTATATTAGCATACGTTGCTATGGATATCCCATCCTCCGTGACGACCTTGTGGCGTTGTATCTTGTCCGTCATGTGCCTGTAGTAGGGACCGAAATTCAGGGAGAGTCCACGGGAGAAGCGGCCGATGTTGATCTCGTAGGAGTCCACATACTCAGGTTTCAGGAACGGGTTTCCGGTCCTAACATTGTAAAGATCCTGTCGCGTCTTGAACGGGTTCAGCTGCCGGGAGCGGGGCCGGTTCACCCGTCGTGAATAACTGGCCTGCACCTGAATGATCTGGGGAGCCCCCGCCGAGACAGACAGGCTGGGGTAGAAACTGCTGTAAGGATTTTCGAATGTTTCATCGGTGTTCACAAGCTGGGATTTCATGGCCACATTCTCATACCGCCCCCCCGCCGTGATGCCGAACATGCCGATCGTTGTGCTGTACTGGACGTAAGCAGCGTGGATGTTCTCATCGTAGAGAAAGCGGTTGCTGTAGAGACTGTCATCTATGAACAGATCGGACGCCTCGTCAAAAAGAAAGGCGAGCTGGCTGTCATCACGAGTACGGATTCGACTGTTCATCCCCACCTCCAGAACGTTTCCATTCTCGAAGGGGTGAACATAGTCCGCCTTCAGCTCGAAGTTGGAATCCTTCCCTTCGTTGCCGTTTTTGGCTCTATCCTGACTCACCACATCTTCGAAGCCTGCCTGCGGGGTGGTCCAGTATTCGGTGGAGCCGTCGCTGCCGCCCGACGAATAGCGGGCGAAAGAGGTGAGCTTCTGTTTGGGATTCTTGAATTTCCTGTCATAATTGAGGTTCAGGTCATAGCCGCCGTGATCGTTCAGGCCGTCGCTTGTGCGGAAGTACTGTGACTCGAGGACCTCGTACTCTACCGTCGTGGTAAGGTCATCGTTCCTGCCATTGCCGCCGTTGAGTGTGGCAGAAATGCCCACCGACTGCGTTGGGTCGATGAAGTACTCGAAACCGGTTTTGAGGAAGAGGTTGTCGCCGGATCCGTCTCCTTCGCTGCTCTGATCCAGGATGTTTTCGTACGCTCTGAACTGCATGGTTCGGTAGGAGTCCCCGGAAAACTGTCGCACGCGCCGCCGGACACCTACGTTTGCATAGGTGTTGAACGCTAACGTCCGCCAGTTGATCTGACCGGAAACATTTTTTCCACCCCTGGAATCAGCACTGGAATTAAAATTGCCGTTCAGGCCGGCAAACTTGTTTTCCTTCAAAACTATGTTAATGATACCGGCCATCCCTTCCGGATCATACTTGGCACCGGGATTGGTCATCACTTCTAC
>JASLRT010000120.1 GCA_030743815.1 Candidatus Neomarinimicrobiota bacterium
CTCTTATTCTTGTCTGCTTAATAATCGTGAAAATCCTTCTCTTGGCTGAAACACTGTTCCACCCGAATTAGGAGCTTTTGCACCAGACCAGTAGTCCGCTGTGGGGCATTGACCCTCAGCAAAGAGAGCCATGTTGCCTTCAGCAACACTATCTGTCTTCAGGCAGTTTGCAGCACTTGGCCAAGTCGGCATACGTTTCTGAATCAGCCGAAGTCTCATTGGCCTGGTAGCCCAGTTTGGCGATAGCTTTCTCGATTCCCGCCAGGTTTATCAAGCCAGCTTCATAAATCACGGCAGCATTTTTCTCATCAACGTCAACATCAATGGATACCACACCGTTTACCTTGGATAATCCGGTCTCGATAGCCCTTTCACACATGCCACATTGCATGGTAGGTAAGTCCACCATAGCACTCTTTGACCCTTTTATCACTGCAGCCTGATCCTCAGCGTCCGTCTTGCTGCAGGAAATTACCAGCAACAGCGACAGTCCTATGGTCAGCAACTTGATTAGTTTCATGGTTTCTCCTTTCACCTTAGTTTTAACTTAGTGTTTACTTTCTTTTTTTACCAAAGCTCGCTTCATTCGATCTCAACATCCGCCTCTCCGCCAACATGGCATAAAGCAGCGGTACCACAAACGTCGTCAGAATAGCAAACACCATTCCGCCAAATGACGGAATGGCCATGGGTACCATCACGTCTGCACCTCGCCCCGTGGAAGTGAGTATCGGTATCAGCGCCAGGATGGTAGTCCCAGCTGTCATCATGGCGGGCCGAATCCGGCGGGTACCTGCCTCAGCAGCGGCATTTCGAATCTCCGTAATGGACTTTGGTTTCATCCGGGCAAAACTCTGTTCCAGGTAAGTACTGATGATGACGCCGTTATCACTGGCAATTCCGAATAGAGCCAGAAATCCGACCCACACCGCCACACTTAAGTTCACTGGATGCATCTGGAAAAGCTCCCGCATGTTCATCCCCACAATGTTGAAGTTCATAAACCACCCCTGTCCATAGAGCCAGATCATCAGGAAGCCACCGGCCCAAGCGACGAAAATACCGGAAAAAACAATTATAGATGTGGATAGTCGCCGGAACTGGAAGTAGAGAATCAGCAATATGACGAACAGTGCCAGCGGCAGGATCACGCGCAGTTTCTCGGTTGCCCTGATCTGGTTCTCATAGCTCCCTGCAAAAGCATAACTTACGCCAGCTGGCACCATCAACTCTCCAGAGGAAACCTTATCTTCCAGATAGCTCTGCGCCTGCTCTACTACATCCACCTCTGCCCAGCCGTCATTCTTGTCGAACAGGACGTAGCCCACCAGAAACGTATCCTCACTCTTGATGACCTGTGGCCCGCGGATATAGTGGATGTCAGCCATCTGCTGTATTGGAATCTGTGTCCCGTCTGGCGCAGGTACCAGGATAGTAGTGAGGGACTCAATATCTCCCCTAAGCTCCCTCATGTACCGTACCCGCACCGGGTACCGCTCCCGGCCTTCCACCGTGGAGGTAATTCGCTTGCCACCGATGGCGACTTCAATAACGTCCTGCACCTGCCGCAGCGAGATACCGTAGCGAGCAATAGACTCTCGGCTAATATTAATCTCTAGGTACGGCTTGCCTACGATGCGGTCGGCGAACACTGCAGCAGCTTTCACTGACGGCACGTTCTTCAGGTGCTTCTCCAAATCCAAACCAAACTTTTCGATAGTTTCCAGATTTGGGCCTTTTACCTTAATTCCCATTGGGGCTCTCATACCACTTTGGAGCATGACAATCCGGGCTGATATAGGCTGCAGTCTCGGAGCAGAAGTGGTACCGGGAATCTGAGCTACTTTCACCAGTTCGTCCCAGATATCAGCTGCTGTCCGGATATGATCTCGCCACTGGCGGAACGGTTTGCCTCGTGAATCCGGAACTAGGTTTCCATCCCCATCGTTAACAAACTCACCATTGTCATCAATCTTGAACCGGAGGTGGTTCCCGTCCTTATCAGTAATGTACTCGGACTTGTAGCTAACCACGGTTTCAATCATGGAGATGGGGGCCGGATCCAGTGGTGTTTCTGCTCTCCCCGCTTTGCCAACTACCAGCTCTACTTCCGGTACTGAGTAAAGCGCCTTGTCAATTTTCTGCAGCACATCTATGGACTCTTCCATCCCGGCGTGGGGCATAGTTGTAGGCATGTAGAGATACGACCCTTCATCCAGAGGTGGCATGAACTCTTTCCCCAATCCCGGGAATAGATGAGTCACCGCAGCAAACGGTCTCGACTGAGTCACAAACTCCGGCAAGAATCCGAAGATATTGCCAAAACCCATCCAAGCGAAGAGTCCCAAGATCAACAGTACTCCCGGCACAGAAAGTGTCGCTGCCTTATGATCCAGTGACCACCGCAGGAGCCGTGGATAAACTCGAGTAAACCCCACTAATAATCCCATAACAACCGCCACAACTAGAGCCACGAAAAATGCGTTTAGAAAGAAGCTGCGTCCCACACCCAGCGGAGCCCAAGTGGAGGCGAGAATTAGCACCACCAGAAGAATCACAACCCAGTTTACTGCCTTTGCCAAATTTCCTTTTAACAGTTTGTCAAGCTCTGAGCGGAAGAAGTGATAGCCTCCAATTGCCGCAATCATAAGACCAATCCACCAGATCCAAGAAACGGCTACAATCACACCGAGACCTACAAGCGTCCAGTTAAGTATGGACTTCAGCCGCTTCCCTTGCACCTTGCCGGAAAAGAGCACATGAGCCATCGGCGGCAGGATAGTGAGAGCCACTATCACCGATGCTATGAGTGCGAAAGTTTTGGTATATGCCAGTGGCACAAATAATTTCCCTTCTGCTGCCTGCATGGTGAAAACCGGTAGGAAGCTAACCACAGTTGTGGAAACAGCCGTCACCACAGCGCCGCCCACTTCAGAAGTTGCCCGAAGTAAGACTTCCCTGATGTTCTCGTCTTCTCCAGCTTCATCCAGATGCTTCAGTATGTTCTCAGTTACTACAATGCCCATATCCACGATGGTACCGATGGCAATGGCAATTCCCGATAAAGCCACGATATTAGCATCCACACCAAATTGTTTCATGCCGATGAAAACAATTAGAATAGTGAGGGGAAGCAAACTTGTAATCATAAGCGATGAGCGGAAATGCATCAGCATGATGAGTACTACAACGATGGTGATGAGAATTTCATCCCTGAGGGCGTGGTTCAGGGTCCCCAGCGTCTCATAGATCAGTCCGGTACGATCATAAAAAGGAACGATGGATACTTGTGACACTGTCCCGTCCGCCAAGGTCTTCTTCGGCAACCCGGGACTGATTTCCCGGATTTTCTCTTTCACATGCTTGATGGTCGCCAGCGGATTTTCTCCAAAGCGTGTTACCACCACACCTCCTACTACTTCGGCACCGCCCTTATCGAGGATACCTCGCCGGAGAGCCGGACCCAGGGTCACATGGGCAACATCTTTCACGTAGATGGGGACATTCTCCGACACCTTCACGACTATCTCCTCCACGTCCTCCAGACTACGAATGAATCCCAGTCCGCGAACGATATACTCTACGCGATTCACCTCGATGGTCCGGGCACCAACATCAACATTCGAAGCTCGGACAGCCTGGAAGATATCGGTTAGACGTACTTTATGTTCACGCATGGCGGCAGGGTCTACGTCAATCTGGTACTCCTTCACGTAGCCGCCTACGGAAGCCGCTTCCGCTACTCCTTCTGCCGACAGCAACGCATAGCGGACGTACCAATCCTGCAGCGACCGGAGTTCGTCCAAGTCCCACCCACCGGTGGGATTACCATTTTCATCGCGTCCTTCCAGCGTATACCAGAAGACTTGTCCGAGAGCTGTGGCGTCTGGCCCAAGTGCAGGCTGTACTCCGTCTGGTAGAGTCCCTGATGGTAGTGAGTTGAGCTTCTCAAGAATGCGACTCCGGCTCCAGTAGAACTCGGCTTCTTCATTGAATATTACATAGATAGTTGAGAAACCGAACATAGAATAAGAACGGACTGTCTTTACTTCAGGGACGCCCAAAAGTGCCACGGTAAGAGGATAGGTTATTTGGTCCTCCACGTCCTGCGGTGACCGTCCCATCCATTGAGTAAAGACAATCTGCTGGTTTTCGCCGATGTCCGGAATGGCATCAACTGGGACGGGATCCCGCGGCAATCCGGGAATATCCCAATCGAAAGGTGCAACCATAATCCCCCACGCCACAACAACGAGGAAAAGCAGCGCCACGATGAGCTTATTCTCGAGGCAATAGCGTATTAGTTTATCAAGCAAACTTGGCCGGTCACTCATGATCACCTCCGCCACCGTGGTCGTGCTTCGGTGCAGCCCCGCCTTCTGGACTCATCATGCTGGGCTTAGCTGAAATCTGCATGGCGCTGTCAATCTTGAAGTTCCCTTTTACCACAACTTCCTCACCTTCATGAAGTCCCTTCAGCACGACGTACTCGTCTCCGGCACGAGGTCCAAGTACAACT
Organism: Candidatus Neomarinimicrobiota bacterium; assembly: GCA_030743815.1. Taxonomy (NCBI): domain Bacteria; kingdom Pseudomonadati; phylum Fidelibacterota; species Fidelibacterota bacterium. The sequence goes on from JASLRT010000120.1 coordinate 4,520, forward strand.
TCACGGCCTTCAAATGCTGGCTCCTCTGTTGAAGCAACTTTAACGTAGACGATTGCCCGTTTCCCTGTCAACAGTACAGCAGAAGCTGGTACCAGAAGACTCTGATCGTGGGCATCCGACACGTTGACAATCCCCATCTCCTCCGCCTTGACGAGGTTCATGCCACAGACATCGCACCGTCCCGCCTGTTCCTTCACTACTTCGGGATGCATGGGGCAGACCCACTTCCCGGCGAGATCGGAATTAATAGCATGACCGTGAACATCGAGGCTCGACGCTACCACAGCCCTAACGAACATACCGGGCTTCAGCTTACCGTCGGTATTAGGCATGTTCACGCGTACCTTCACAGTACGAGTCTTTTCGTTCAGAACTGGCTCGATGAAAGCGATCCGACCGATGAATATCTCTCCCGGTAATGCCTCCACCGACATGGTCACTTCCTGCCCGTAGCCCAACCGGTTCAGATCCGATTCATAAGCATCTAGCACAACCCAGACGCGGCTTAAATCTGCGATAGTATAAATCTTCGACCCGGTGGAGACATACATTCCTTCTACAGCATTCTTGTGGATGACAACACCCGACTGTGGGCTGTAAATAGTTACACGATCAGAGGCTGTCCCGCGCTCTTCGATCTCTTTGATCTGATCGACAGTAAGTCCCAGCAGCCGCAGTTTCTCTTTGGTCGCTTCTAGAACTGTGTGAGATGTCCGGGCTGCTACGCCCCCTTCCTGCCCTCGAGCATGCCGTCGTGCCTGCAGCAGTTCCTCCTGTGCAGAAAAGAGCTCAGGGCTGTACAACTCCACTAAGTGATCTCCCTTGCGAACGGTAATACCGGTGTAGTCCACGAAAAGCCGCTCAAGCCGCCCAGGAACCCATGAAGTTATATTTGCCAGACGAGTCTCATCGTACTCCACCTTGCCGGATAGACGAACCTCAACATGAGCCACTCCCCTGCGAACGGGTACGGTCTGCACTTCGGCCAGAGCCACAGCTGACTCAGACATCTTGAGCTGTCGCGGACCCCCTCCCATTAATGACGATGTCACTGGAATCAAGTCCATGAAGCAGATAGGGCACTGACCCGGCTCAGGTAATTTTACATCGGGGTGCATGGAGCAGGTCCACCACTCGACTGCAGCTGCTTCATTATGATCTTGGACAGCTGGTTCTTGACTCACACCATTCCCTCCGCCACGCACAAGAAAACCCAATACTAGTCCAAACAGGAACAGACCCCAAACCCAGGATTGAACTCCTTTCAATCTGGCCTTAAAAACGTTTAATTGATTCTCTTTAGATTTCTTCTTTTTACTCATAATTCTCTCCCTGCCAGCTTTTCCAATCTGGCGATACTTTTCTTGTAGTGTACCAGGGCATTTTCGTATGCCAAGGTGAACTGCAAATGACGACGCTGTGCATCTACAAGCGTCAAAAAATCGACGTGATCGCTAACATAAGCCTTCTCAGAAGCTCCCAGTGATTCCAGACTTTTAGGAATCAGGCTCTCCCGATAAAGCAATACCTTCCTTCGGGCATCTTCCAGATCGTACCACGCCTTCTCTACTTCAGTATTCAACTTGTTTTCTGTATCACTGAGCTTATATTCAGCAGAAGCTCTCTCATTCCTCGCTGTAGCCACTGCCGCCCGGTTCTTCCCCCACCATAGGGGGACACTTAGCGAAACGGAAACCATGAGTGGATCCTTACCACTGTCGGTCACAGGATCCCCTTCTGCAGAATATCCCTCGCCGGTCCCAACGTAACTGAATCCAACTCCAAAGTCGGGAAACCAGTTTAGTTTAGCCCGCTTGACACCCAACTTACGACCAATGAGATCGAACCGGTGCCTTTCCAGACCAGGATTTCCGGTGGAAGCTGCCTTGAAGACCTCATCCTTCGGAACAGTGAACTCGAGGAATTCCAATGACTCTGGCAGATGAATTTCTTCCACGGTATTATCATTCAGAATAGCCCTAAACTCTGTTAAAAATGGGTTCCACTTCGCTTCCAGTGCATCCAAATCATCTCTCGCTTTGATGAGTTCAATCTGGGTTTTGATCAGGTCCGGGTGGTCTGCAGCGGCGGTTGTATACTTCGTCAGGATAACGTATTCCCAGTTCATCACCAGATCAATATTCTGTTGAGTGATGGTTACAGCCCGGCTCAGGTAATAAGCGTCGTAGTAAACCTGTCTTACATTCCAGAGTACGTCATTGACTTCCGCTTGTAGAACCTGGTACTGACTCTCTGCCCGCTGGGTTTGGATGTCGCCACTTAACTTCAGCTTCCCGAACCACGGCAGCATCTGCATGATGCTAGCACGCCACTCCTGAGGACCTACTTTCGTTTCGACACTCTCCAAAAAGTAACCATAACTCAGTTGTGGATTGGGGAGTCCCCGGGCAACGGCGATTCTTTCAACAGCTGCCTGCCACTTGGCAAAGGCAGATCTTACGGCAGAATTGTTCGCCAATGCATATCGTTCGTAATCAGCCAAAGAGGGCTCTGCTGGCAGGACGTAGACTGTATCCTCAATGAAGTTTGGAGGATTCAGCTGATCTGCTGCTAAAAAATCTAGACCAAGCAGCAGAACTGTTCCAACCGCAATCGCGACGGTATTGCTTATTATAGAATTGTTGTTTCGCTTCAAGACATTTCTCCTCTAATTCTCAGTTTCTTTCCCGTACAACGGGAAAAGCATAAACCACACCCGTTAATTAAGGAGTGGATTCATCAGAACCGGCGTTAAATATACCGGCAGGGAGAAATGTCTAAATTAGGAGAGGGAAGAGAAAGGAGGGTGGTGGTTCTGCCTCTGGCACTTGCACGGGGTACATTCCGTACACCGCTGCAACAACAGGTACCCGGTGTACCACAGACATCCCAACCTGAGACAAATCTTTCTGGAGTTGAAATTTCAAAGGTGGTGCTGAAATCATAGGTACGAATACCGTTGTTTCACATTGTATCATGGAAACGGGGCATGCCGGTTTCTCAATCTCACAGCATGAAATCTCAGTTTGGCA
>JASLRT010000121.1 GCA_030743815.1 Candidatus Neomarinimicrobiota bacterium
TTGTACCCGTGGTGGCACCTATCTTCGGGGTCTTTGCCACTTATATTGGGAATGTTCTCTATCGATTCATCGTTGAGCAGAAAGACAAGCGTTTCCTGAAGAGCACGTTCGGCACCTACGTCTCCCCAGAGCTTATTGACCGAATGTATGAGGAGCACCAGGAACCGAAGCTGGGCGGCGAAGCGGGCTACCACACGGCATTTTTCTCCGATATCCAAAGCTTCTCAGCCTTTTCAGAAGTTTTGGAGCCGGAACGGATGGTGGCTCTTATGAATGAATATCTCACAGAGATGACCGATATACTTCTCGCCCGGCGGGGTACATTGGACAAATATATTGGCGACGCTATCGTTGCCTTTTATGGAGCGCCGGTGCCGGTAGAGGATCATGAACTGCTGGCGTGTCAGACGGCCCTCGACATGGAGGCGCGGCTGGTTGAACTACGCCAGAAATGGATGTCAGAAGAGGAGTGGCCGGATATTGTTCACGATCTGCGCCATCGGGTGGGTCTGAATAGTGGCAACATGGTGACGGGTAACATGGGTTCAAATATGCGAATGAACTATACTATGATGGGTGATACGGTCAATATTGCTGCCCGGCTTGAAGCGTCCGCGAAGCAATATGGTGTCTATATTCAAGTGGCTGAAAATACCTATGAGAAAGTGAAGGAAGAGTTCGAGTGGCGCTTTCTGGATAATGTTAGGGTGAAGGGAAAAAAGAGGCCTGTCACAGTCTATGAACTTCTTGCTGAAAAGGATAACCTTGACGAGGTGCACTCAAAGGTGGTGCCGATTTTTCACGAAGGGATTGACTATTATAACAACCAGAAATGGAAGAAAGCTCAAGCGGCATTCGAGGAGGCGGAGAAACTGGAAGACATGTTTTCTCGTCGGCCTGCCAATCCGAGTAATATATATGTTGGTCGGTGTGAATTCTTCAAGGATAATCCTCCCGGCGATGATTGGGACGGTGTCTGGACACTCACCGCAAAGTGATCGCCCCTCTACTTCGGGAACTTCTTCCAGAATCACATCTACTGCCGGTGAACAGTCGATGCTGATCAAGAAGAGGAGTTAGAGTAAATTGCGCGGACGAATTCTCTGGGTTGATGACGAGATAGAACTGCTGAAACCTCATATTCTCTACATGGAGGAAAAAGGTTACAGCGTTGAAACAGTTACCAACGGTAGAGATGCGGTCTCGAGTATTAGCGGCAGTCGGTTCGACCTCGTACTCCTCGATCAGATGATGCCCGGGATGGATGGCATCGCTACCTTGCATGAGATCAAGGAAGTGAACCTCGCAATTCCCATTATCATGATAACAAAGAACGAGGAAGAGTGGCTGATGGACGAAGCTATATCCGCAAAGACTGCCGGCTACCTCACCAAACCTGTCAACCCCAGTCAGATCTTCCTCGCCTGCAAAAAGATAATGGAAGAAGAACAGATCCTAGAGCAGAGGACAGCTTCCGGCTACCTCAAAGACTTTCAGGAAATCGAAGCTGCTCTGGCGACAGAACTGGATGCTGACGACTGGTGGAAGCTCTACCTGAGGATCGTCCAGTGGCAGATTGAAATGGGTGAAAGGAAAGATCTTGGATTATCTGATACACTTGATGATCAGCTTAAAAGTGCCAATCGGAAGTTCACTCAGTTCATTTCTGAAAATTATGAACGCTGGCTCCAGTCCGAACCCGGGATGCGGCCGATTACTTCAGTGGATGTTATAACAGATTTCGTCCTGCCGCATCTGAAGACGAAAAAGAAAGTCTTCTTTCTCCTCGTGGACTGTTTCCGCCTCGATCAGGCGCTCACTATTCTGTCGGACATTCAGCGCTATTTCGATGTTGAATATGACTACCATCTATCACTGTTGCCCTCGGCAACACCCTTTTGCCGCAATGCCATATTCAGCGGGGAATTCCTGTCTGACTTAAAAGATAAAACACCCAGGCTGTGGCAAGACATGATAAAGGATGAAACGAGCATGAACCGGTTTGAACCGGATCTCCTAAAAAGGTTGCTAAAGAATCTGACAGGTGAAGATGTCCCATTTGTCTATCGCAAAGTCAGTGTAGCAAAAGAGGGCAGAAGTTTCCTGGGCCATCTTAAGGAATATATGGATACTCCCCTGATCACACTTGTGGTTAATGCCGTTGATCTGTTAACCCACCATCGCGCAAAGTCGGATATCCTGCAGGAGATGATAGCCGATGAATCCGGATACCGCTCGACAGTTAAAACGTGGTTCGCTAACTCGTGGCTGCTCGACGTCTTACGGACGCTAAGTGATTCAGACTATACTGTAATTCTCACTTCGGATCACGGCAGTGTTAGAGTAAAAAAAGGAGTGCGCGTACGGGCTGATCGGGAGACGTCCTCAGGAGTTCGCTACAAGTACGGCAAGAATCTCAATTGTTCCGATAAGAACGCTATGGTGGTAAAGCGCCCGCCGCAATTTAAACTGCCGGAAATGATCACAGGTACCAATTATCTGATCGCCAAAGATGACGTCTATTTTGTCTATCCAACTCAGTACAGGAAATATCTGCATCAATTTGAGGAAAGTTTCCAACACGGCGGCATTTCAATGGAAGAGATGCTTGTTCCGACCTTTACTCTGAAAAGCAGGTTAGCGTGATTCATACGTCTACCTCTGGATCGCCCGAAGAGACGGTGCTGTTGGGCGCGGAGCTGGCCGCTTCACTTGAGCCGGGTGATGTGGTGGCACTTTCGGGAGAACTCGGCAGCGGTAAAACTACCTTTGTACAGGGATTAGCACGGGGGTTGGGCGTGGCGCAGTTTGTCAATTCTCCCACTTTCAAGATTGTCAATGAGCTGGAGGGGCGGATCCCCCTTTATCATCTTGATTTCTACCGCATAAATTCGGAAGAGGAGTTGATCAATCTAGGTATTGAACACTACCTGTTCAGCCGGGGAGTTGCGGTGATTGAATGGGCCGATCGTTATCCGCACTTCCTCCCAAAGGATGCTTTCCGCGTAGAGATAGAGTGTCCCGAAGAAACAAGTCGCAAGATTTCCATTAACCATCCCACTCACCGTGAATCTGTTAGCTATTGAAACAGCAACCTCTGTCTGCGGCGTAGCCCTTTTTTGGGAGGATAAACTTCTTGATCTCGAGGAAGCCGAGCTGGAAAAAGAGCATGCTGAAAAACTTCCCCAGTTTTACCGTGAAGTCATGCTGAGAAACAGTTTTCACTTGAAGGATCTTGATGCTATCGCTGTATCCATAGGCCCCGGTTCCTTTACCGGTCTGCGTATCGGACTCAGTTTTGCAAAAGGTCTCGCTTTTGCCGTGGATCTTCCTCTTGTCCCCGTGCCGACCTTGATCACACTCGCTTCGGGGGTGGAAACTGGTGATGCAAGAGTGAGGTCAGTGTTGCGGTCACACCGAGACTATATCTATTACCAGGATTTCTCCATGGAGGAGAACACAGCTACGGAGATGGGAATACCACTTTCCTCTCTTTGGGATGAAATGCTGCAGGAGGCCCCAAATGGTACCCTCATATGCCACTATGGTTGCAGCGAATTGATTGCATCACGTCCCGGTGAATGTTACTATAAAGCGATAACTCCATCGGCCGCCCGTGTGGGTGAGTTGGCGATTCGTAGTATTGATGCATGGCAACAAAAGGATTTCCGTACTCTGGAGCCAAACTACATCTCTCACTTCAGAGTCGGGAGCAGAAAGAAAGCAGTCTGATTGCTGGTAAGTTCCAGAAAATGAAGAAGGCAGATTTTGAATTGTAATGCTGATCAAAGCCCTGTACAACTAAGTTTTTTAATTGGTAGACCGCCCCTCTTTCCCTTCCATAGCAAAGAGGGGACGAAGAGGTGGTCTGAAGCTTGAGTGAAGGCTTGCTCATCCGTACGCCTCCTTGTTATACTGACAGGGCAAGGTTCTTCGCTGGGAGAAGGCGGACAAATTGTAATTACCCCGCTATAAAAATGACGGGGTAAATGTCTGGTGTAAAACAGTCGTTTTTAGATAGAACTGTATCGGAATTGGGGGGAGTACCTAATGTTGGAAAATAACTCTATAATGGTCAAATTGCTTTGATATGAACGCTTGGTTCAAAAGGCAGAGACAGAAACTCAGCACAGACCCGAAGAAGGCCGTTCCTGACGGATTATGGGAGAAATGTACTGAATGTGAGGAGATTCTTTTCCGGCGTGAACTGGCCAGGACCATGTGGGTCTGTCCAAAGTGCCAGTATCATTTCCGTCTGAACCCGAAGGACTATCTCGACATCATCTTTGGCACGCATGCGTACGAAGAACTGAATCCCCACCTCAGGTCCGGTGATCCTCTTAAGTTCAGGGCCAACAAGAAGTATACTGATCAGATTAAGGCAGCCATGGCTAAGACCGGTACGTCGGATGTTCTCACTACTGTGGTTGGTCCGCTCGGTAATTACCGGGTAGTGGTGGGTGTGATGGATTTTTCATTTATAGGCGGGAGTATGGGTTCGGTTGTGGGTGAAAAACTGTCCCGTGCCATCGATTATGCTATTAAAGAAGAACATGCAGTGATCACTGTATCAGCCTCCGGTGGCGCAAGAATGCAAGAAGGAATCTACTCTTTGATGCAAATGGCAAAAACTTCGGCTAAGCTGGCACGCTTTTCTCAATCCGGAGGACTACACATCTCACTACTCACGGATCCAACAACAGGCGGTGTAAGTGCAAGCTACGGTATGTTGGGGGATGTTATCTTGGCCGAACCCGGCGCTCTCATCGGATTCGCAGGACCAAGGGTGATAAAACAGACGATTGGAGAGGATCTTCCTACCGGTTTCCAGCGGGCCGAGTTTCTGCTCGAAAAGGGTTTTGTTGACCGGATAGTTAGCAGGAAGGAGTTACGCGACGTGTTGATAAAAATTATGAACTTTGCCTATGCCTGAGTCGACCATCCTGATTACCAATGACGACGGTATCCATTCCAAAGGGATTCTCGCCTTACAGCAGTCAATGAAAAATCTAGGCCGCACTGTTGTGGTGGCACCGGAGACAGAGAAGAGCGCAGTGGGACATGCCATCACAATATCAGATCCTATCAGGATTCGTGAGATCACGAGGGGGGATAGCTTTGCTGGTTATGCTGTTGGTGGGACACCTGCCGATTGCGTCAAGCTCGGCGTTAAGGCGCTTCTGGATAATTGCCCTGATCTTATCGTATCGGGGGTCAATCGCGGCGCTAACGTAGGCATGAGTATCATCTATTCAGGTACGGTATCAGCCGCCACGGAAGGTGTAATTCTGGGGGTGCCGTCAATCGCTGTCTCTCTTGATACATGGGTAGATACTGACTACAGCTATGCGGCTGAAGTTGCGTATGAGTTTGGTTCAATTGTACTCCGCAACGGCCTGTCATCCGGCACAGCCCTGAACATCAACGTTCCTGATTTAGAAAAGAAAGCGATCAAGGGAATTCGATTGACGAAGCAAGGCGACAGCTATTACGAAGAAGCTTTTGACAGACGCATAGATCCGCGACAGAGAATCTATTACTGGATGGACGGCCGACTGGTTGAATCTGAAGAAAATCTGGATCTGGATGATATCGCCTTGAGAGAGGGTTACGTATCTGTCACACCTCTGCACTACAACCTGACTGATCACCGCTGTCTGACCGAACTGGATAAATGGAGTGTATTTAAGAATGACATCCGATAGAGAAACCGTCCTCATCGTAGATTTTGGTTCCCAGTACACGCAGCTTATTGCGCGCCGGGTACGCGAGAACAATGTCTATTCAGAAATCGTGCCGCATAAGGTCTCTTTCTCCGATGTGAAGACGGTAGATCCCGTAGCAATTGTCCTTTCGGGCGGTCCATCCAGCGTCTACGCGGAAAAGGCGCCCCGTTTCGATGAAAACCTGCTCGATATGAAGGTTCCCATCCTCGGTATATGCTACGGGCTTCAACTGCTGGTGGATCATTTCGGGGGAGAAGTGCACTCCAACAGTCAGGGGGAGTATGGTTTTGCCACCATCAGCCACGACGCTTCCAGCCGTTTGCTGGATGGCGTGTCAAATAACACGCAGGTCTGGATGAGTCACGGCGACATTGTTGACAGCGTCCCGGACGGCTGGATTGTAGCGGCAAAATCCGCCAATCAGATTATCGCCGCAGTCGAACATTCGGCACGGCCTATATTTGGTACCCAGTTTCACCCCGAAGTTGCCCATACAGCCGAAGGGATCAAGATCCTCACTAATTTTCTTTTTAATATCACCCGGTGCCGCGGCGATTGGACATCCGCATCCTTTGTTGAAGAGACAGTAGCCGATATCAGGCAGACGGTAGGAGAAAAAACTGTAATATGTGGCGTGAGTGGCGGTGTCGATTCCGCCGTAGCGGCAAAATTGCTGCATTCAGCTATCGATGGCCACTTGAAAGCGGTATTCGTCGATCACGGTCTTCTCAGGAAAGACGAAGGTAGATACATAACTGACACACTCCAGCATGGGTTGGATATTCCCATTGAGTGTCACGATTATTCAGATCAGTTCCTGGCTAAACTGAAGGGTGTGACAGATCCTGAGGAAAAGAGAGCTATCATCGGTGAACAATTCATCCGTGCCTTCGAGAAAGTTGCCGAGTCGCACAAGGGTGCTGATCTTCTGGCTCAGGGCACTCTTTATCCCGATGTCATCGAGAGCGGAGGAGTTCTCGGTACCGCTGATCTGATTAAATCGCATCACAACGTGGGTGCTCTTCCTGCGGACATGACTTTCGACTTGATTGAGCCCCTACGGGAACTTTTTAAGGACGAGGTGCGTGAAGTAGGGAAAACACTCGGTATCTCGGATGCAATTCTCGGTAGACATCCATTTCCGGGGCCCGGCTTGGCAGTCCGTATCATTGGTGAAATCACAGCTGATCGATTGACTATGCTGAGAGAAGCAGATGCGATCTTCATCCAAGCTTTGAAAGATAGGGGTATTTATGACGACATATGGCAGGCGTTCTGTGTGCTGGTGCCTGTGAAAACTGTGGGAGTTATGGGAGATCAGAGGACATATGCCAATCTTATCTCATTGAGGGCTGTCACAAGTCTTGATGGTATGACGGCTGATTGGTACCGGATGCCATATGAAGTTCAGGCAGAAATTTCCAATAAAATTGTCAATTCGGTCAAGGGTGTCAACCGAGTGGTTTACGATATCAGTTCAAAGCCTCCCAGCACTATCGAATGGGAGTAAGGTTAACGGGGAATAATCGGAAAACAGCTCAGGAGATTCAGATATGTGCGGGATTATAGGATATATTGGTCATCAGGATTCTGTCCCTATCGTGATTAAGGGGTTGAAGCGGCTGGAATACAGGGGTTACGATTCGGCGGGAATCGCCACCGTTGACTCGACCGGAGTTAAAATTGTAAAGAATGAGGGTAAGGTAGCTCGTCTGGAGAAGAACGTGGACGAGTCGACCTTGCGGGGTAATATTGGGATAGGTCATACACGCTGGGCCACTCACGGCGCCCCCAGTGATACCAATGCGCACCCTCATTTGGACGAGACAGGCAAGATTGCCCTTGTTCATAACGGCATCATCGAAAACTACGATTCTCTGCGCAAGCTACTGGAGAGGGAGGGCGTAAAGTTTGAAACTGAGACGGATACAGAGGTCTTGGTTCAACTGATTGGTAGATTTTATCACGCTGACGAAATGACTTTAGCCGAAGCCGTTCAGGCAGCACTTCAGGATGTTGTTGGCACCTATGGTATTGTGGTGATCAGCGCTGACGAACCCGATTCCTTGATTGCGGCTAGGATGGGAAGTCCGCTGGTTCTCGGTATCGGCGAAGAAGAGTTTTTTCTCGCTTCTGATGCTTCGCCCATTATACCCCACACTCGTAACGTTGTTTATCTTGATGACGGCGATCTCGTTGAAATCAACAAGAGCAATTACGAAGTCCGCCGCATCGGAGACAATAAGCCCGTGAATAAAGTTATTGAA
>JASLRT010000122.1 GCA_030743815.1 Candidatus Neomarinimicrobiota bacterium
GTAGGCATCAGTTCAATGAATTCATCTTCATCACCAGTTGCCTCACTATACTGAAGATCTTCAGCCAGGTAAAGCCACATTCGCTCATTGCTGTAACCGATACAGGGATGTATCTCAGTAATGAAAGTGGTTTTCCCGGCCTTATAACTTGTCTCTTCTTTTAACTCCCGTTGAAGCGTTTCTTCTACTTCTTCTCCGGGATCAATCTTTCCCGCTGGCAATTCTATCTCCACATCACCCATAGGATAGCGGAACTGACGGATAAGAAGAATTTTTCCATCAGGGAGAATAGGGATCATCACAACGGCACCGGGATGGCGGATATACTCACGTACGGAAGTCTTACCGTTGGGCAGGGAGACTTCGTCCGACCAGACGTCTAACAGCTTCCCGCTGAAAATGTGAGAAGAGGAAACCTGGGTCTCTTTCAGCTCAGGCACGAATGATGCTGTATCAGGTGATACCTATTTATATTTTTCCAGGAGGCCGCGGGCCTTCTTGATCTGCTCCCAGTCGTCTACCGGCTCATCTTCTGACGGGGACATACCGGCCACATCCTCCAGTATCTGGATTGCCCGTTCTTCCTGATCATCCTTGTAGAGAGCTTGGGCCAGATAGACTTTCTGACTGGGTGTAGCATCACCGGTATCAAACGCTTTAGTGAGAAACTTCACCGCATCATCGTTATCGGGCCAGGAGAGAATAAACGGGATGTAGGGCGATTTGTAATGAACCGCTCCCAGCATGAAGTATCCGCCTCCGTCCTCATAAGCCGGGTCTAAGGCCATAATCTTTTCTGAATGTTCCTTCATCAGATCGGCAACGCCCTCTCTCGCCGCAGCCAGAATTCCGTATACTTCCGCCCAACTGCCCAGATTCGCCAGATACCAGTAACGGATAGCCGCTGAATCCGGAAACTTGGCAATGTAGTTCTCACCAACATCTTTTCCTTTCTGGAAAACACTCTTCTGTCCTTCCTCATCAGTCACCACATACTTGCCCTGGAAATAGTAACTCCTGAGCAGATAGACAGCCACCTGTTCCTCAGTCTGCGGCTGCTTCAGTGCCTTTTCAAAATGAATGATTGCTTTCCCGATATACTCAGACTGAGCACGATCCTCGACACTTCCTTGCGCCCGATTGTTATATGCGGCAATCCCCTTTTCGAACTCTGTCTGAGCCAACCCCCATGAAGCGGTCAGCAACAAACCAGCCACTATTGTCTTTTTCATGAGTATTCCTCGATCAAAAATATTCGATATAGGTTACTTTCAGCTCACGGTTGACGTAGCCGACCTTCTCCTCATCGAACAGAAGGTTGTTGAAATCGAGTTCGATATGGAGATGCTCCACAAAAGTCCAGCGGATGGCCGCGTTGAGGTAGCCTCCCTTGCTGAGAGCCAGCGTCTTAGCCGTCATATCGTTTTCGTTCAGGGCAGCATTCCATTCAAAGAGGAAGGAAAGCTCGGGATTCACCTCTATATCGAAGCCGACAAACCCGCTGGCGTCGTCATCGCCATCCAGCTGTTCCGTGAAATTGTAGTTCGCTCCGATATGAGCACCTACATTTCCAAATGGAGACCTCCAATTCTTACTGCAAGCCAGATATGCCCCGTAGGCTTTCACGGCGTACCGCTTAAGACTGTCTGCGTCATTATAAGTGCCAAAACCCTGCGTGTCGAGTCCAAGGGCGATGCCGGGCATAGTGACCGCCTCATCCACCAGACGGTATTTCATGATGACCTCAGGCCGAGGAAACGCAATGGGTTTGTCGTGCCCAATGAGACGACTAGCACCATAGGACAGACCGAACATGAATCTATCGGTGATGCCTACGGCAAGACCAGCTGTTAGTCCACCCTCACTTTGCACCCTCATATCGGCGGAAAATGTTCCCCTCACCAATCCTCCTGCAGTGGGGATCGTTACCAGGTTCGTAGGGGGAGGATATTCCTGACCCGAGAGTAGGCGCAACAGTATGAAAAGCAACAGAATCCGAGGTCGCATTGTGGGATAAATATACTTTTAGACCTTCCGAAAACCAAGAGCAATGCAACCTTCGGTGATCAGTAAACGATGGGATAAAGAATCTTCCCGTCCCGCCGCTCGATTTCACCTACGGTGGAAAGGGGAATGGACAACACTTCACTTTCACCTCGGAGGATACAACGGGCATAATCGTTCGAAATATGAAGTAGGTCTACTTTCAGCGTATCGCCGTTGGTCAGATAGATGATATCCGGTGAATGCAAGACATCCTTTTCAGATAGGCGGCCCAACTCCGCATTGGTATTCCACCCCTCCGACTTGCGCTGGATAATATCCTGAATGATCTCACCGCTCTCTTGCAGCATACTCTCAGATGGCGATGACATATCTCCTGAAATACCGGGCATCTCTTCATCAGGAAACTGTTGATCCGGCAACACAATCGCCGAGCGACTTATGACCGTTCCGCTGGAATCGTATTCAGCCACCCTGTACTCTCGAGTGTGAGGATTGAACTGGTAGTTGAAAAGACGTACAGTTTTCCCGCTGAGAGTGTTATTCCACTCTTCTTTCTTCAGTACACCTGATTCGAAATAATCATATGAGATGCGACCGAACTCCCGATTATCCACTGAGAAAAAGCGATATTGTTCGATCTCGCCATCGGAACGAAATTCATAGAGAACCGTCCGCTCCTTGAACTCCCGCTGGTCTCTGTGAGGAAAGGCAAATCGGATGAAGATGTCAGACATGGGCTCATTGCCACCGTAGATGTAAAGCTTGCGCGTCAGACCCGCGCCGTCGCGGACGGCACGTCTGGTAAGAGTTCCAGACAGATCATACTCGTAAACCTCTTCCTCAACGATCTCGCCCTCGGCTGTTACAACCGTCTTGGAGAGTACCCTGTCCTGCTTGTCATAGAGCGCCTGAATATGAGACCTGCCACTAGTCCCGGTCGCCAACATTTCTGAACCGCGAACAAAGTCTTCTTCCGTGGCAAAGTACTTGACGTAGGAGACGCCTTGAGCCAGCAGGCACGCACCCCAGAAGAGACCAACAAACCAGGAGAAGAGTCTCACTTGAGGAGCACCATTTTACGCACCAGACTTGCAACCAACTGTCGGCTACCGGCTGTAAGCTGATAGAGATAGATCCCGCTCGGCAGTTTGGCCGCATTCCAAACCGTTGAGTGATAACCGCTAGCCAATTCACCTATCAATAGAAGATCTACCTTCCGACCAGCAAGATCATAGATGGAGAGTTGAACCAGTGCTGCAGTGGAAAGGTCAAAGGAGATCACTGTAGTGCCGTTGAACGGATTGGGAAAGTTTGGATAGAGATTGAAATGCTCTGGCAAAGGCACTTCCGTGACCAGAGAGACATCGTGATTAGCTTCACTGGGCGTGCCCAGGTCACCGTCGCCGAACGGCACAGTGGAAACGGTCCAATTCGACCCAACGCTGTTATCGGCCCACACGTCTTTCAGCGCCATGGATTTCCCGTCGGGATCCGGAAACTCAACGCCACCGTCGTATTCAACGCGGTCAATCTCAACTCCCGCCCCGTTCATTAATATAATCTCATCGTCTCCGTTTGCTAGATTGAACAGCTCATAGTCGTACTGATAATCTACCGTGAGACCGCCATTCGTAACGCCGTTGTTATTGGTGCCCATGACAAGATACTTTCCTGGCTCGATCCAAAAATAGTCGTAGCAACCAATGACAAAACTATCGCCGCCAAGATCCTTCACCGTCCAGCCGCAAAGATCAGTGGCCACCGAATCGGTATTGTGAATCTCAAACCATTCACCTTGAGAATCGCTCACCGCCGACGGATTCTGCATGATTTCGGTAATCACCACAGCGGGTGTGCCGGTATCTGACGCCTCAAACGCCAGCTCAAGAAAAACGGGGAGATGATCGGATGCTTCCACCAGCGCATCAGCCATTTCATCAGAAACGACCTCATTACTGCCTGAGTTTATAGCATCGTTAAAGTGATTGCCGTCGTTGCCAAATGCGGTATAAGAATCGGAGACATAGTTGAGATCGGTAGCATCGAGGATAGACGAAGAAGCAAGAATAAAATCGAAACGGTCATCCATACCGCCGTAGTTCCACCCCCTATAAGAGGATCGGGTGGACTGCGTATGAATCTGAGCAAAGGTTACATCATTATGCCAGTTTCCCGCCTCATCGATAGGATCGAAGAGTCTGCCGTCATCGTTAGCCTGACTTTCAACCAGCCTCTGATAGCCCTCTTCCGCCGCATTGTAGACGTTGAAATCACCCATGACAAGGAACTGTGAATCGGATTCGAGAGTGTTAAGATAGCTGCGCAAGGCCGCAGCTTCAGATTCACGGTCAACAGCATCGTCATCTCCATTGCCTGCTTTAAAATGAATACCGTACAGTCTCAGTACGGTTCCTGTCGCCAGATGCCTCACCATAAACTCCGCTGCATCCCGGTGACCCCAATTTGAAGTAATATCGATAGTGTCCGAACTGACAAGATCAAAATGCTCCGCCTTGTAGTAGAGACCGATATCGATATCAGTAGAAGGCTGATCATAAAAGGGGGCGCCCCGGAAAAGCCCGCTATGCTCATAGTTGAGGACATCATCCAGGAAATGTTCAAAGCCGTCTGTGCCGTCAACTTCTTCCACTATAAGGAGATCGGGATTTACAGCGGATACCACAGCACGCAGCTGACCTTCTCTCTCGTCATCACTCGAACTGGTGCCACCGTAATTCCATAGGTTATAAGTCATGACGATTTGAGAATAAGTCGTCTGTGCTGGTAAAGATTCCCCCGCAAAGAGAATCATAAGACTGACACACACAAGAAACCTTGAAGGTTTCACCTTCCTTTTTCTCCGCCTTTTAAGGCAGCACAAAACCGATACTGAAAAGATGCGGAATGCCAAGCTGGTGAGAAGCAACCTCCACTCCGTAACCGATGCGAAAACGCCGCCACGCCAGGTTCAATCCGGCGGCAACCGCAGAAACCTGGTTAGACAGACGTGTTCCTATGGTGACTCTTGAACTGTTGAAGGACACCTCTCCAGCCATCCGCACGACCGTACCGTGGTTTGCCGATATTTCAGTGCCGAGGGTCACCGACGAACGGATACTCCCGTCTCTTCCAGACCCGAACAGATAAGTGGCACCCGCTGCTGTAGTTAACGGTATCTCAGGTTGCTGGTCGATAAATTCATTCATACTGCCCAGTTGTTTCAACGCTAAGCCTACCGTAAATCTCTCCGGAATAATCTGCCACCAGCCACCCAGATCAACGCTTTTACCTGTAGATGAATAGATATAGGAATCGAACCGGATCAACCTGACCGATGCTCCCACACCGAATTTTTCGAACCGTTTACCCCAGATTCCCTCGAGCATAGTACCGGACGACGAGAATTGAGCCAGGTAGCCATCGGTCGGCACTGCTGTCCGCAGTTCAAGATCCGAGACACCGAGATGCCTCAGGGCCAGGCCGGCGGAACCGCCGAAAGCGGGTTGAATCACCAGAAGCGAACTTCCCGTCACATTTGAGAACCACGAATTATAGTTGAAATAGATCTCCATAGACGGCACACTCTGAACGATGAGAGCAGGATTTCCCCGGTAGAGGCTCGGGTCACCCAGTGTGGAAACCGACGTTCCGCCCAACGCCAGTTCTCTGGGACTCACCGGTACGGAAAGAAACGCCGTTCCGATGCCGCTGAGAGAAGTAGACACAGTCATCCAGAAGAGCAACCACGCTCTGCTACGGCGCATGGACATCATCAGAAAGTGAATATATAGGTAAATACGTGTGAAACCCCTTCACCACGGCGCCCTAGAAGGAACGCATAATCAACATACGAGTCGTCCCTGTTGATAAGAGAATAGTTCAGACCGCCGCCCACTGTCGGTGAAAAGTTGTTCATGCCAGCGCGGACAGAAACCCGCTCCATCGGCCTGTATTCCCCTCCAGCTCGGATTCGACTGGCGGTCGTGTTCTCGCCGGCTGAGAAAAATGTGTAATCGCCATAGATATCAAAGAGTTTCGGATGATAGGCAAAGCCGACACGAACCTGTGTGGGAAATTCATCCTGATAGGAGCTTCCTTTTTCATCGAAGACTTCTGACGTGTTCCAGGCATAACCGGCATTCCAGTCCTGAATCACGAGGCCGAGCTGAAATTTCCTGGCGGGTCTGAATAACATGGCCAGATCGACACCCGTCCCTTTGCTGACCTGCCGGCCGTCCACGGGCAAGACTTGATAGAACAGTTTCACATTGACGCCGAAACTGATATTCCGAAACAGTTGATTGGCAAAGCTGAAATAGACGGCATACTCTTCGGTGGAAAAAGTACCGGTTTCGTGTCCGGCTTGATCCCGCCCCTGGATCCCCTCAACTCCCGCATTGAGGATACCGACACCGATCCCGCCTGAGGGAGGCAAGGCAGATGAAAATGCTGCGGAGACCAGATATCTGTCCAGCGGCAGAAAGTGATGAAAGACAGAGACATGTCTCTTCGGCTGAAACGCCATGGCTGCCGGATTGTAGTAAGCAGGGAAGCCGCTGTCGAGATCGGCTGTCAATCCTCCGCCCATTGCAAGCGAGCGCGCCGTAGTTCCAACGCGCAGGAAGCTTCCCGCGTATCCGCCTATGTCGCCAGCCAGCAGAACTGACGACAGAAGAAGTGACAGAAGTAGATATCTTCTATTCATTTGAATACGACCAATTTGACCCAATGGCTCTGGCTATCGAAATAGAGGTTGCAGAAATATACCCCGTTCGAGACAAGATTTCCCGCACTGTCACGTCCATCCCATTTTAAAGCGCCTTCGCCCTGACCGCGATGATATTCAAGTGTCGTCACTTCTTCCATGGCAAAATTCATGACGGTAAGTGTGATATCTTTCGATTTCTTACTCCTGTAAAAGAAGCGTACATAACCGTCGCCATCAAGAATATTGTGGATGTTGGGAGAAAACGGATTTGGATAGGCATAAGGAGCATTGCTCGGAACATTGCTGCGGAAAACTTTCCAGACAGATTCGCTGGAACTGGGTTTCGGCGAGCGGGCAAGACCGTCTCCGGTACCGATCCAGAGCACGCCGCCGCTGTAGTACGTTCGTTTGTCATGAACTGCCGCATATACATCGTTGTCAATAATCTGATCGTTATTAGCCGCATCGATAGCCGGTTTGAACAGCGCGAAGTTGACACCGTCATTGGACTTCCACAGTCCGTTACGCGTTGAAATATAGACGAGACTGTCTCTCGTGGAGATGTTGTACCCCCATTCGCCACGCAGAATAGGGATGGTGTGCCACGACAGACCGTCATCCTCACTGTAGCTTATGCCGCTTTCACCACCCGTATCGGCAACTCTTGTCGCAACCCAAATAATCCTGCGTCCTTTCGTTTTCTGTCTCGCCAGGCCGACGACCCAGTTGCCACTGATACCGTTAATGGGAAATGAATAGTGCTCCCAGTCCACGCATCCGGTAGCATCGATGATCCCACGGTTGATCCCGTTAGCGGTGCCAACCCAGACCGTGTCCCCGTAAGCGATCACCGCAAACGCCTTGTGATTGTGGTTACCATCCGGCGGATCGCGGGGATTCAGTTTGTAATCCTGATACTGATCGTCACACAGCATCTGAGACATATCATCAGCCGGCAGCGGGACTCTTTGCCAGCCGGAACTAACGGCGGACCTCAATAACCGTCTTAGTCCGCCGGCCCAACTGGCGATCCAGAAATAATCGTTGCTGACAGCGATATCGTAGGTGACATTCTGCTGCGAAACCGTTATGGGCAGCGCCCTGAGCGTCTTGCCACCCCAACTGACCGTACTGTCGGCAGAACTGTCTACCGGTTGATCAAAAATGAGCCACGACACATTGCTGGTGTCTTGTGAATTGTAAGTGAGGGCGAGGCCGCCGCCGGAGGTCTCCTCCTCTATCGAGGTCACCACAGAGACCAGAAGCGTATCAATCCCGGCCGCGGCTACGGCAGTTATGCCGCCTAAAGGGAGCTTAGTCACAGTCTCTCCCGCCGTCAGCTTGTCTGAGGAAGGAAATGTCCTGACGGAGAGGCTGTCTCGCATCTGCGACAGTCCATCACCGGTGGCCAACCAGACGAGACTGTCACCCTGTGTTCTGATCTCCACAATCACATTGCTCTGAAGACCGGAGAGTACGGTGGAATCTTCCTGAACACTCGATTTTGTGGTGAAGCGGGAAGGTGTCAGAATTGACCCTTTCCCTGCCCGGAGATCACCAGGAAAGAGTATCGTTAGAACATACGCCAGAATGATAAATCGTTTCACTTTTTCACATGTACGATATGGGTGGTGTCACTGAAATCATTAGACCAGTCCTGAGCACGGAATTTCCACTGCAGATTACCGGTGGACGCATTGTAAGGGAATGTGACGTTGGTGGAATAGATGCCGTCTCCGCTTTTCTGATCTCCATAGGTGGTGTCGCCTGTATCTACCATAAATATATATTGCCCGTCGTTGAGCATAACACCGTCCGAGAGGCGTTTCGAAGTAAAGCCAACCCACTGAATATCATCCAAGCCGTTGGCATCCTCCACTTGCGCACGGATATTCAGAAGTTGGGCCATGCCTGAATCAGGGAGCGTGAGGGTATCCGGCGCCTCAAGTGAAAGAAACCGCGGCGCAATATTGCCTAAGGCAAAGGTGTCTGATAACGTATAAATACTGTCGTTCATGTAGTGCGCCAAAACTGAAAAATGGACACTACCCGTATCTTCATATGCCAAGGTGTTGGTAAGACTGCTCACTACCAGCTTCTTGGAGTAGAGGTAATCACCTTTCAGAATATCACCAAAGTCACCATTGTCGCTCAGCACTATTTCATCGGGAGAGACAGCATTGACCCCACTTTTACCGAACCACTCCAGGCTGACGTAATTGATGTCAATTCCATTATAGACCGCTTTCACTTTGGCGCCCACAAAGATTTTGGCTTCAGCCTGAAGATAGCTGAAAGTGATCTGTTCAATGGGATCCGTATCTTTCTCTGACTGGAGGGGCGGCGTACATTTCACGATAAAAACAGCCGCAAGGAACAGGACGAAGGGGCGCATTGGGACCATGGTAAGCAGAATATAGAGGTGTCGTTTTAGTCTTTCAATCATTTCCTACCTGATCCGTAGATGTGATGCAACAGCACCGTTCCCACGGTCTTCAGACTGGCGGGAGAACATTTGTCGGGTGTATCTTCCATGGTGTGCCAGTAATTCTTGTACCGGTTGGGATAATGGAAATCTATGATACTGATAGAAGGAATACCACCTGCCTGAGCAAGGATAACATGGTCATCCTCCACCGTGTAGGCAACCTCAGGGACGAAGGCGTCAATACCGAGATCTGCCGCCAGGTTCCATATCAGTTTAACCAGTTTCGGCGCCTGCTCTATTGAGTTCCCTTCCATGGGAAGCTCCAACTCTTTATCCCCTACCATATCGACAAGAATGCAATAACGGGGATGTGGTTTGGGAATGTGCCTGGCAAGATATCGCGAACCGTTGAAAAAGTATTTCAGGTCACCCTGCTTGCCCAGGTCTTCGCCGTCCAGAAAAACAAGGTCGACTCCCAGAGGCGGGACGGATTGAGCGAGATGATGGGAAAGTTCCAGCAGCACGGCTACACCGCTGGCGCCGTCGTTAGCCCCGATGATGGGGGTGGTACGGTTTGTTTCACGCCTGTCGCGGTCCGCCCAGGGACGGGTGTCCCAGTGTGCTGCAATCCATATCCTGTTCTTTCTCTGCGGCTGAAAACGGGCTACGAGATTCGTCAACTGCAGCATCTTGCTGCTGTATGGATCAGAGTACGGGAACGGCTGAACAACAAGTGTATCGGCCGACTCAGCCAGTGTCTCTTTCAAGTAAATGAGACATCCCCGGTGACCGATGGAACCGGGATTGCGCGGACCGAATGAACACTGTTTTTCCAGATAACCGAAAGCACGATCGGCATCGAACTGGGGTATATCCTTCCCTAAAGACGTAGTGACGACAAGAAGTAAAAGAGTGCTGAGCGCCAGTCGCGGAAAGCGTGTTCCGCAAGAAAAACTACCGCCATTGGAGAACAGTAAATTAAGAACCATCCGCTATTTACCCCTGAAGTGCAAGGTTGATATCAAAGCCAAAATCTCGGTCCACTTTTTTCCCTATAATCTTGGAGTGACTTTCACGGTATTCATACCAGACACCTCCCGTCATCCGCTGAGAGAAAGAGTACGATATGCGGGGCGAAACCTTCCACGATTTTCTCTCGTCTGTTGTTGAAAGTTCATACTGCAAATCGTTCCGCTCCTTGGTGATAGACTCAGAGAAGTCTATTGTAAGCGTAAAGTTTATGGTATTATCGAGATCAAAATCACGGAAAAAGAAAATGGGAATATGTAATCCGCCTCGATGGGCATAATTTGAGCTTAACGTCCAGGTTCGATCCGTTTTGACCCGCGTGCTGTTGATACCACCGAATTTATTATCAAACGACGAAACTATGGAATAGCGCGTTGTAGCGGAGACACCTTTCAAGAGAGTCATTGAGAGCCCTGCCAGTGGAGAGTATGAAGCAGTGTACTTGGAGGATTGCAGGACGTCATCTTTCCAGGCGCGTGTCTCCTTCCCTGCAAAGGCGTGTTCGAGAGTAGCTGACCGCGAAATAGCTTTAATGAGCGGCCACTGCTCAACACCTGTCCATCTGACACTCCAGCCGGCAAAAGGTAAGCCGTCGCTGCCTGTTACCCCCAGGGGGAGGAAGTCACGTGTCTGTGTCCGGGTTTCAACGTTGTTACCATCCACGCCCGACGCCTGACTGCTGGAAAAGTTAAAGTTTGTTGAAATCTTACGCGAAAGTGCAAGACCTGAGCGTAACGAAAAATCGCGCTGATGTTGCACCGATCCGCGGTTGACGCCCACTTCACTGCTTCTGTTGAGGCCGAGTTCATCACTAAAGCCGAACCGGTAAGAAAGATCCGCCGTGCCTGGCACAACCTTTAGAGAATCTCCTGATCTGACGGAATCGATTACACCGAAGGCGTTCTGTGACCTGTTCACTGAGTAGGTAAAGCTGATTGGATTTATCCTGCTAGCGCCATCATGGAGAATCTTGAATATATTCTTCAGCGTTTCACTCTCGGGTTCCTTTGCCTCTTTTTCCTTCTCAGGCGGAGCGACCTTTGTCCGCCCCCCCCTGCGGCTTCTTCGGCGCGGCTGACTCTTCGGGGGAGTGTAAAAGGTTTCAACAATCGATTTGGGTGTGATTGAAACTGAACTGGAGAATCGACCCTGAGACGTAATGTTGGCCCCTTCCTGCGTACTCTCCATCGGCTTAGCCCAGCGATAGTTGGACGAATAGTTGAAGGTCGGCCGCAGCCATTCGGAAAGCGCTGGCGTAAACGTGGTGGTCATATTATCGGTTACATCCGTCACCACACCCGGCTTGAGGTTCTTCAGCGCCTGCAGATAGCGCGCCCGCCAACTGTCCATGTCACTCTTGATCGTCTTCGTGAAGCTCGACTTCAGATTATCGAGAATCGTGTATCCCATCTTGAACGTCCGATTCAAGCCAAGATTATACTGCGACTTGGATTCTCCCACCCTTGGCATCGTTTCCGTCATCGTCTCACTGGCATTTGCCGACATATCGATAGACGATGGCGTATAGTAAAGCCTGCCGTCGACAATCTTCTTGCCGAGCCACGGCACCGATTTGAACCATTTGAAGGGTGAAATGTAGTTGTCCCTGCCGAACGACAGACCGTAACTCATGTTGCCCTTAGTGTTCTGTGAAAACCGGTCGGCTATCTGCGTGTCCGAGTTTCGGCCGCGGGTAGCTGATAAACTCATCTTCAGCCGGTCGAGAGTGTAGCGACTGAACCATTTATCCGATTTACCGGCCTTTGAGAAAGAGGTGTTGACGGTCACCTGACGACTCTTCGCGAGAACGCTGTCAGGCGGACTCTCGTGAGCGAGAAGGATATCAGTGCCCGGGAGATACTTGGGGGTTGTCAGATTATTGGTGAAACTCATGCTCAGTGGCAATTGCAGCCCCCACGATTGCGGAAACAATTTGTTGATATTTAATCTTGTATCGAAGCGTAGCTTGCCGGCTGTACTTCCCGAACCGAGTCTCTCCTGCAGAACGTGAAAGTCGGCGTCCCGGCGCGTATAGGAGAGTGAGGCGTTTCCCACATCCGCTAACCCTAAAGAGGACTGAATCCGGATGGCGGTACCCTTGTCTTTTCTCACTTTGGAAAGCCTCAACTCGTCCAGCCAGATCTCGCCGCTCACATTCTCCGAGCGACTCTTATTCCTTACACCTACCACGAAATACTGAATACGGGAGAGCGCCGGGTTGCCGTGGATCAGATACTGCCTTAATGTATCGGAATCGTCAGTTTCAAAATAGTGTCGTTCATTGTCAGTCACAGTCAGATTCGGACCAGGCTCTTTCAGTTTCAGGCCGGTGAGAAAATCGAGATCCACTTTGAGATAATTGCGTTTCTCCTGCTTGTCCCATCCTTCATAGACCGGCTGACTGATTTCGTAATAGTCATCGGCGCGTCCAAAACGGATGAGGAATTCAACATCGGAAGAGTCTTTCCAGGTGTGATCGCTGTTACCGTATGTAAAGAGCTTCAACTGTTTGTACATCAGATAGCTTTGCACCCGATTGCCCTGCAGTTCAATCAGGTTTTTCTGCGCCGCGGCCTCATGTCCCGGTTCAAGATCAGCGAATTTGAGGACGAGAGACTGTTCCTTCATCCTGATCTGGTTGATACGATCATATTCACCCTGAACGCCGATCTCTTCTACACTCTGTGCGTAGTCTAGATTGTCCTCTGTATTCACAACGGTTACGGCGAAGACGCTGTCGTCTCTTGTATATTCCTGACTCAAATCGCTCCTGACGCCAAGCTCTTGCCATTCATTGCCCACTATCTCTACCTTTGCTATTCTGACCACAGTTTCGTCTTGCACTCCGCTGAGGGAAAGCCGCATGAACTTAATGGTATCCCACGAAATGGCACCATTTTCTTTCGCCCGTCGGAACTCGTTCAGCGGTACGCGATACAGCCGCCATCCTGTCTCGGTTGTGCCGCCGTTGTAGCGCTCCCAATCCTCACTGTAGGGGTTGAGCTCAAATGAGGCGCTGAAATAGTCATCTTTACCGTCAAAGTTTCCGTCGCGGTTGATATCCTCAGTATCGGGATATCTGCCGCCCTCCAGAGGAACCTGACCTGAAACAGGATAGCCGTTCTGTTCAGTCCCATTGACTGAACGGTAAGGTTCAGGATTACCGGAGCGATCACCGGTGAGAGCCTGCTGTTCATCAAAGTCCCAATTATCGCCGTTCGGATCATCAAGATTGCGGTCAAATCCCGTGTAAAGTTTATCCTGCCAGTCAGGATTATCGACTACATTAGCATAGAGAGTATCCAGGCACCCGCCAAGGCCATTTTCGTAAGCATCTTCACAGCCGTCAAGACCCACATCCTCTTCCTTCTCCAGCAACGTGTTACCGGTAAGTAGACCTGCTTCCGGTTTGTCTTCGGTATCAAACATACCGTTACCATTCTGATCTTCACTGATGAACCCGAGATCAACACTCATCTTACCATCGATATCAGAAGCTGTCTTCAGCCAAATTTCAAAGAATTTGTTCTGGGACTGGTTATAATCGCTGGAATAGAGGCTTGCGGTTACGGAAGCCCAGTTCGAATCAGGATCTACAGTCCCCAAATGGGCCTCACGACGCGTATAGTTCATTGCAAGCACGTCCGTCATCTGATTCTGGGCAAAGGTGCTGGTCTGCTGGTTGGGCCAAATATCCTGCGTTCTTACTTGTGTCCACGGATTGTACCAGAACATATTCGCACGGTTTTCCTGTCTGAATCCCAGCGGCGTTGAAGATCGGTGCCAGAAGCGGCGCCTGACGGAAGGACTTGTGGTCCGCTTAGACCCTTCAAAGTCATCGATGTAGGCAACCCCGTCATCATCTCCCGTGGCCAGATTATCGACCGGATTGGGATTCGGCAAAACCTGAGCAAACTCACCCTCAATCTTGAAGGAGGACGGTTTGTTTGTCTCAATCAAAGGGAGTTTATCGAGGGCTCTGGTTGCAAAATCGACATCAGCTTCATAGCGACCGTTTAAATCCCAGATGAAATTCTTGGTCGGTTCATATCCAACTTCTATCTTTTCGTTAATCACCGACTGATCATAGAACAGAGCTGTACCGCCGATAAATGATCGCGGCCCCAAGTCCATCTGTGCCCGTGTTCCGATCATAGTTTTCTTGTCGAACGAAACAATCTCGTGTTTGTCAAAGAACACCTCGAGCTCAGCGTCAGGCTTCTCGTACTCATCGGTGAGGAAGGTGAGTGTTCCAGTGAAGTAGTCAATAATATAGTCTTTGTCGCGGGCCAGGAGCTGCTTGTTAAGATAAACTTCCTCACTCCCCTCCACCAGCATGAACCCGCCCAGACTGACCGTGGTACCCTTGTTCTGATATGAAATCTTAATATCAAACTTGGAACTGTTTCTTATCTTCTGTTCATTAAGACTGCGGTAGAGGTAGGCTGAATCAGGCAGGATTGATTCTAGCTGCGCGTTTCTGTTTCCTTCACCTCTGTACTGTTCCCCGGCGGCCAGACGGTCCATTTCAAACGGATGCAACATAGGAAAGAATAGTTCACCAGTTGACATATTTATGATATTGGGATTTACCCTATCCACCAAATCATCGGCGATGTTAGCACCGTTCTCATTAAGACTGTCGAGACCAAAAAGATGAATAAACGTCAGGCCGCTGTTCTCATCACGTTCATTGTTCCCGAGCCGACCGTTCTTGTAAACAATCTGAAGCTCAAACCCTTCCGGTGTAATATTCGAAGCACCCATGTAGTAAACATTTTTGAACGCCAGCGGCCATGTAGGGTGACCCGGGTTCGGCGTCAGCGGTTTGATAAGTTTCAGATGGATGGTATCCCCCTCGGCAACCTCCGTACTCAGTTCACCAACAGATCGCAGACTTCCTTCCTCCCCTCTCTGAGCCAGTGTATAGGAAACTGCCAGAATCTCATTCTGGACCGGAGCTGTCAGACGGACAAACCCCAGATCTTCCGACACTACATAGTCCTGATTTCTTACCAAACGCTGGAAGAAGCTCCCCTCTGTCTCACCAGCGTGCGCCGGATTCTTCTCCTGCCATGTGCTGTCCGTTGAATCAATATAGGGATTTACGTAGGCGAATCCATACAATGTACCGGATCCGGCAGCGGCACCTACGGACTTGAAGATTTCAATTTCATCAATAACAACAGTGCCGATTCTGTGCTTGCCATCCTTAAGAGGATAAAAACTGGGGGCAAACAACGGGGTACCTTCAGCAGTATAGAGGGCGATTCCCTCATTGTCCACCACCAGTCCTCCATCCCTGAAAACCTTATCGATGAAGAAATACTGATTCTTACGCATCTGATAGTCGGGTATGGTCTGACCCTGTGTTTCTGCGCCTCCCATGATCTTCTGTTTCTCCTTCTTCGTCCTCTCAATAGAGGCGATAGCAGTAACATCAACAGGCCCTAGCCTTGAGATAGACTTCAATCCAAAGAGTCCCTGGTTGCTGCCGGAAAATGTTACGAACTGAGTAGAGGGCAGCGACAGGGCAATGTTCCCGGCCTCAATCTTCTGTACGATTTCATCCTCATGACCGGTATACTTGATCTTGATATTGTTCTCCCACTGGAAGTCACGCTCACTGTTGTAATCGAGGAGTACACTGACGCGTTCACCCACTTTACCCTCCACCATTACGTGCTGTGTCTCATCGAATTCGAAGTGGGTCGTCTGGGACTCGCGAAAGCTGGCGCGGGCCATCTCCTGATCTTGAAAAACAAGTTTACCCGATATACTGACGTTGCCCTTTACAGTGAGAGATGCCTGTCCAACACCGGTTTCCATCAAATCCAGCGTGATGGCACCTCCTCTTGCAGCCTTGGCCTGGGCAGTGGCGTCGCTCAATACGGCTCCCCTCTGACTATAGATATTTCTTATTCTGTTCCTCATCAGACGCTTACGAAAATACCATTCCATAGGTGCGGTGAAAGGAGTCTTCATATAGAGATCATCGGTGGCCTCATAAAAACTTATCCACCTGCCGTCGGATGAAATCTCCATCCATTCTTCAGACTCTTCAAACCGAACATCAATCAACCCTCTCAGCGAGGCGACAGAATCCATAGAGAACACAGATCTGAATGGCAGCGGATCGAATGGATTGACTACCCATTGTGAGACCAAATCAGGCGGCAGTCTTCGCTCGAAAAAGGTAGAGTCCTCCTGCTGTCCCCGGACTGGATTTACAAACACCAGCCAGAGGAACGGATAGAACAACGCTACTTGACGGACGCAACGGGACAATGAATCCCGCACATCCAGAACCCGTCTCATGGTCTAACTCCGATACGTATCGTCAGTACCCCCAAAAACGACTAAACTATCTTTTCCGGGGGTATCAAGCAGGTAGCAGTTGTTCTATATGAATTTCCTCTTTTCGGTGGAATTGAGGGAACCGTCCGTTAAGCCAGTCGTGACGTCAGTTCCCGGATTGCCTTACCTCGGTGACTATATTGATTCTTCTCATCTTTAGTGAGCTCCGCATATGTTTTGCCGAGCTGCGGAATATAGAAAACTGGATCATAACCAAAGCCTTGTTCGCCAGTGGGATTTTCCACAATTACTCCTTCTACGGAACCTTCCGCCGAGAGTTCCCTCTCCTTCTCGACGAAACAGGCCACTGTCCTGAAACGCGCGGACCGGCGCTCTGACGCTATTCCGTTCAAGCTTTGAATAAGTTTGTTCACGTTGTCCTCATAAGTGCAGCCGTCGCCGGCATAGCGGGCGGAATAGGCACCCGGCGCTCCATCCAGGGCATCTACCTCGAGACCTGTATCGTCCGCGATGACGGGCATGTTCGTCAGATTATGCACCTCTCTCGCTTTGATGAATGCGTTCTCCTCTAAAGTAACGCCTGTCTCCTCAATCTCAGGAATCGTCCCATCTGCATCGAACTCGTTCAATGTTTCACCTTCAATTCCGCACTCCTCAAGGAGCGATTTGAGTTCCGCTCCTTTATCAACATTTCTCGTGGCAATAATAACCTTCATTCTCGCCTCTTGCAACCTGTTATGCGTTGCTCCATTTTTCAGGCCGGCAAACATAGAGATTCTGTTATCGACAGACAAGAAAAAAACATGCAGGCAATGTTAAGATAGCGGTTGCATTTCGAGGGGGATAAAGATAATTTCGATCCGCTTTTTGGCTCGGTAGCTCAGTCGGTAGAGCAGAGGACTGAAAATCCTTGTGTCGCTGGTTCGATTCCGGCCCGAGCCACTTTTATGAAGCCCCGAGTGATCTCGAGCTCAATCACACCGGGTTTTGCAGCGCTGCTGCCACAGTCTGGACAAGAATACGAATAGACTCACTCCGTCAGATGAAAGGGAGAACCCTCCCAAGTAATCTGTTGCCCGCCTAAGCATGTTCTCCTAATTTCCAACTAATATAAACCTTCACCAAATAGAACGAGATGAAATTACCCAAAACCGATAACGAGTCGAAACATTTTCACAATCATCAAAGACGAATCGCATGAGTCAAAGGAGATAACGATGAAGTCAAAACTTTTCTCATTGTTTCTTATCAGTCTAATGGGCGTAAGCCTTTTTGCCCAGGAGCGGGATAAATCCGTCTGGGCGGACGAGAATTTTTCCGGTCTGAAGATGCGAAGCATCGGTCCAGCGCTCATGGCCGGCAGGATCGCCGACATCGCCATTCACCCGGAGAACGACAACGTCTGGTACGTGGCGGTGGGCTCCGGCAACGTCTGGAAAACCGTAAACGCCGGCGTCACATGGAAACCAATATTTGACGATCAAGGCTCCTATTCCACCGGCTGTATTACAATCGATTCAAACAATCCGGACGTCATCTGGCTGGGAACGGGAGAAAACGTTGGCGGTCGTCACGTTGGGTACGGGGACGGCATCTACCGCAGCGACGACGGCGGCGGGAGCTGGACCAACATGGGTCTCAAGGATTCACAGCACATCTCAAGGATCGTCATCCATCCCGACAATTCTGACATCCTATGGGTAGCGGCGCAAGGTCCGCTATGGTCAGAAGGCGGTGAACGGGGCGTCTTCAAATCCACCAACGGCGGGACGAACTGGAAGCAGGTTCTGGGCGACAAGGAGTGGACCGGCGCAACAGAGATTGTCATTGATCCGCGCAACCCCGACAGGCTCTACGCTGCCACATGGCAGCGCCACAGAACCATCGCCGCCTATATGGGTGGCGGTCCGGGAACAGGACTCTACCGAAGCAGTGATGGTGGTGAAAGCTGGGAGAAACTGACAAAAGGTCTGCCCACATCAAACATGGGAAAGATCGGGCTCGCCACCTCTCCTCAGAAGCCTGACATCCTCTACGCCGCCATTGAGCTGGACAGGCGAACCGGTGCTGTCTACCGCTCCGCCGACCGGGGTTCCACCTGGGAAAAGCGATCAGACACAGTCTCCGGAGCCACGGGGCCGCACTACTATCAGGAGTTGTACGCTTCTCCGCATCAGTTCGATAGACTTTACCTCATGGATGTCCGCGTACAGATCTCCGACGACGGCGGCAAGACCTTCCGGCGCATGACGGAAGAACACAAGCATTCCGACAATCACGCCATCGCTTTCCGTTCTGACGACCCTGATTACCTCCTCGTCGGCACTGACGGCGGCATGTATGAGAGCTTCGATCTGGCACAGAACTGGCGCTTTATCGAAAATCTCCCCATCACACAATTCTATAAGGTGGCTGTGGATGACGCCGAACCGTTCTACAACATATACGGCGGCACACAGGACAACAGCACCGAAGGCGGCCCCTCGAGGACCGACAACACACAGGGAATTCAGAATTCCGACTGGAGAGTGGTTCTGGACTGGGACGGTCATCAGCCGGCCACCGAGCCGGGCAATCCTGACATCATGTATGGTCAGCGCCAGCAGGGAACACTGGCAAGGATCGATCTCACCACCGGCGAAGTGGTGGACATTGTGCCGCAGCCGAACGAGGGCGAGGACGCCGAACGCTTCAACTGGGACGCACCTATCCTGGTGAGCCCCCACTCCCCCACTCGAATCTACTTCGGTTCGCAGCGGCTGTGGCGGTCGGACAATCGCGGCGACAGCTGGACGGCAGTCTCCGGTGACTTGACGCGCAATGAAGAACGCTTCGCCCTCCCCATCATGGGTAGAACCCAAAGCTGGGACAACCCGTGGGACCTCTCCGCCATGTCAACTTACAACACCATCACTTCTATCGCCGAATCGCCGGTGCAGGCGGGACTGATCATGATCGGCACCGATGACGGCTTGATCCAAGTGACCGAAAATGGCGGCAAGACGTGGAGAAAGATTGAAGTGGGGTCACTGCCAGGCGTTCCCAAGACAGCTTATGTGAACGACATCAAGGCTGATCTGTTCGACGCCGGCAAGGCTTACATCGCACTGGATAACCACAAGTACGGCGACTTCCAGCCGTATCTGCTCAAAACGACGAACCGGGGGAAAACGTGGCGCTCTATCGGGGGCAACATCCCGGACAGAACGCTGGTGTGGCGCATCGTACAGGATCACGTCAAGCCTGAGTTGCTGTTCGCCGGTACCGAATTCGGAATCTACTTTTCCACAAACGGAGGCGAGGTCTGGACCAAACTGACGGGCGGCGTGCCGGTCATCTCATTCCGCGATCTGGCTATCCAGCGCAAAGAAAACGATCTGGTAGGCGCTTCCTTCGGCCGCAGTTTCTACGTGCTGGACGATTACACCGCTCTGAGAGAAGTTACCAAAAATCAGATGGAGAAAGAAGCAACCCTCTTCCCCATCCGCAAAACGTGGTGGTATATCCCCCGCCCTCACCTTTCGTTCTATGCCGGAAAAGGCAGCCAGGGTGCGGGACATTTTGTGGCGCCCAATCCGCCTTTCGGGGCCGTCTTTACCTACTATCTGAAAGAGGATCTCAAGACGCTGAAGGACATCCGTAAGGAAAAAGAGAGAGAGCTGAATGAGAAAAAGAAAGATATGCCTTTCCCCGGCTGGGACGCCATTGAGGCTGAGCGGCGGCAAGAGACACCGAAGATCTGGATCTCCGTTGAGGACGGTCACGGCAACGTGGTGCGGCGGGTGCCCGGTCCCGCGAAAAAGGGATTCCACAGGGTAGCGTGGGACCTGAGATATCCGGCCGCCGACGCAATCGATCTCGATTCAGCAAACGACGAGCCCGGGAGCGGCTTCTTGGCACCGCCGGGAACCTACAGCGCCACCCTCTACAAGCAGGTAGACGGACAAGTGTCTCAACTCGCCGAATCGCAACAGTTCGAAGTGGTTCATTTGAGAGAAGGAGCGCTGCCGGGCTCACCGCCGGATGTGACGGCGGCCTTCTGGCGCGACTACGAAAACGCTACCCGTACCGCCTCGGCCCTCAGACTGACCCTCAGAAACGCGCTGACCAAAGTTGAAGCGATGAAACTGGCACTGGCTACATCCACCGCTGAAGCGGGAGTCCTTGATGAACGGCTTCACGATCTGCGGACGGAGCTGCTCGATCTGGACGAAAGACTGAGTGGAAACCGTTCGAAACAGCAGCCGGGTGAAAAGACAAGACCGACCATCGGTTACCGGCTGTTCGCCGTAGCTCGAGGCGTCGGTCAGTCCACCTACGGCCCCACCGAGACCAACAAGCGCAGCCTTGAGATCGCTGTCGATCAACTAACAGACGCGCAGACTAAACTGGAGTTGGCGAAGGCAAAGATGTCAGCGCTGGCACAAGACCTGCTGAACGCAGGTGCGCCGTGGATTGAGGGCGAAGCGCTGCCGGAAAGATAGATTAAAGTGAAGAAACCTTCGTAGGTGATGAAAACCTTCGAGGTTTCTGAAACCTCGAAGGTTAACGCGAACCATCCTATTTCGAAGTTTACATTTCCCGACGGTGGTGAAGAGCATATACAGTTGGCAAGAATCGTGAAATATAATCAAATCATACTCACTCTCCTCGCGCTTTCCTGTGCCATCCTGACCATCCGTGCTGAGTACCTCGGCCCCGCAACCCACATCTATCTCTTTAAGCCTCTGACGATGGCGTTCATCATCCTGATGGCTGTGCGGGTACGTTTCAGTCACCCCTCAAGATATGCGGGATTCATCCTGGCGGGATTGATATTTTCTCTCGCCGGCGATGTATTTCTCATGCTGCCGTCGGATCAGTTTATTGCCGGTCTCGTCAGTTTCCTCATCACGCACCTCTTCTACATTGCCGCCTTTACAACGGACAAACGCATCAGAGTGTCCATGTCTATTCTACCGTTCATGATATATGGCGTTATTATGTATGCCGTCCTTTACCCCCATCTGGGTACCATGCGGCTGCCGGTGGCGGCTTACGTAGTTGTAATCCTCATCATGGGATGGCAGGCATGTGACAGATGGACCTTTTCAAGGGACACATTCACTCTCCTCGCTTTCCTTGGCGCTGTAGTGTTTATCTTCTCAGATTCGGTGCTGGCGCTGAATAAATTTCGCGAACATTTTGAGACAGCGAGAGCCTTGAACCTGAGTACGTATTTTACTGCACAGTGGATGATCGCTATATCGGTAAAACCGAAAGTTCATCTCTAATTACAGAAAACCTTCGAGGTTCTGCAATCCTCGAAGGTTGCTCCGGAAACTCCTGTCGGCGTTAAGTCAAATCCGATTAATCTGCCTCATGGATTTCCCTCGCTGCCCCCAGTCCGGAGACGAGGGCTCCCTGCATCCAGCCGTGATAGTCTGAGGCGTGCTCACCGGCAAAGTGGACGCGTCCTTCAGCCTTGCCGATGTGTGAACCCAGTTCCGCATCCTGCTCAGCAGTGGGGGACGCCCACGCGCCTCCGGACCACTTCTCCAGCACCCACGAATGCGACGTGCCGCCCTCCATATGATCATTCACATTGGGGAAAACGTCGTCCCATCGATCAAGCACGTGGCTGATCCGTTCTTCCTCGCTGAGCCGGTCAACCTCAACGGCACGGCTGTAGCGCAAATACGACATGATTATGCCGCGGGGTCCCTCCCGGTCCCACGTCGGCTGCCATATCTCTTCTGGCCAGTCGCTGTATCCCCAGCCGTTCAGCCCTTCGCTCTCCCAGAACCGGTTGGCGAACTGGATGAATACTCGGGTGGATGCGGCATAATTGTAGTTTCCACGCATGGCAGCTGTCTTTTCAGGTGAAAGCTGCGGGGTAAAGTAAATTTTTGACAATACCGGCAGCGGAACCGTGCAAAGGATTCTATCGGCACTGAAGCTGCTCCCGTCAGACACACTCACGGTGACACCGTTATCCGTCTGCTCGATCGTCTCGGCGGGCGTACTAAGATGAATCTGATCCGTGAGGGATTCGGCGAAGGCGTAAGGTAGCCTGTCCATTCCGTCACGAATCTTTACGTACTCCTTATGCAGCACCGATCCGGGCCACGGTCGGCCTTCGAGAAAATCGGCCGCCGGGATAAACGAGCGGTTTCCGTCTGACAGATCCACATACAGACCCGATGGGGGATAGAGCGGATCGAGCGTCAGGCCGAAGTGTTCGGCGTATCCGAGTGTCATGTCGTGATCCGGCGGGATGCGTGCTGCTCCGGCCTCGGCGTGATGTCCGTCGGCGAACGGCGTGCGCAAGGTGAGCACTCGCCCCCCCACGCGGTCTCTCGCTTCCAGAATTGTCACCTCATGCCCGGCCCGGGTCAGCTCGTAGCCGGCCACCAGTCCGGACATCCCCGCTCCTATAATGACGACCTTTTTCAGGGGGCGGTCTCCCGTGAGCATTCCCGGTGAGTCCTCTACCGTTTCGGAGTCGTGATCGTTATCCTCGCAAGAGACGGATGCGATACCGGCCGCAATCACTATGCTCCGGCACAGAAATTCGCGACGCGTCAGATCAGACATCTGCAGGAAAAAATGGAACTGCTCGTTTGGCTTTATTCAAATTCATAATGTTTCACAATTTGGCTCTATTAACGGGTAATAGGCAAATAATGCCGGTCAAACCCGATGGCGCCAAAAACACCGATACCGCCTATTATGCCAAAGCTTCGTCCTGAGCCTCCTTGACCCAAGAACAGGCTGGAAAACTCCTCGTCCTCTCCATCCCCCCCATATTTTAGGAAATAATTATGATAATTGCTGTCCATGCTCATGAGGTTGATGAGCAAGTAGTCTTCTGTTTCATAATCGTTTGTTTCCCCAATGCTAACAGCACCTTCACAAATGTCCCGACGGTAGGTCCAGAGGGTGTCACCCGGGCTAACTACCAACTCCTGCCAGAAGCCACAACTGTCATAAATCTTCCCTTCTTCAGTGTCATAATCATCATAAATAAAATAGCTTTGGTAATTGTTTACATTCGCTAGCTGATAATTGTCCGGCTGTGCTGCCCAAGTAATGTTCATCGTCTGGTTGATATTAAAACTGTCGGGTAGTTGTTCTTTGTTAAGCTGGGGTAATGGCGGGACCGTGGTTTCTCCGGTAGCACTGAGTCCGCCTGGTGTGGTTACGGTAAGGGTCCATTTTTCTCCCGGTTGCGGATTCAGGTCTTCTCCATTATAAACATATGCCTCATACAGATTCTCCCTTCCATCGTCCTCCACGCTCTTCATGAGCTGGAAGGCGTAATCCTTTGTACTGTTACTCACCGTGACCTCTGCATCACGCACTACAAATCTCGAGGCATAATCAACAACCACATTACCAAAAACGGTGTCCCTCATAAGGGTATCGACAGCCTCGTCCACCCGGAGAGTCCGGTGTACTCGTACAAAACTGGTTACCAAGGTATCCCCAGAAAGAATGCCCATAATGTTAAGCTCAGGTTCATAGTCCGCCTCCACGTCTTCCCATTCTAACTCGGGAGAAAAGTCTGCAACGCAGGCCCAAAACAAAAGAAACAGACAACTAGTTTTATATGGGCGCATCAAAATTCTATCCTGTAGCCGAAGGTGAGAAAAAAGGGGAACATGGGTACGGCTGCTCGCTCCAGTCCAAGTCTTTCACCTGTCAGTCTGTTAGTTTTGTTTCTGTACTGGTAGGTAAGTGGATTCACATGGTTTGTCACGTTTACGAGTTGGATGAACCTCTCATAAGGAAAACTGAAAAACTGTTTTTTCTGCTTAAGGCCTATGTCTAATCGAAAATAGCTGAAGAGACGTTCCGAGTTTTTTCTGCCCACCAGATTGTTTTCGTAATACCCCCAGTAAGGCATATAAGCATCGTGTGAGGCGTTCCACTTTTCGTAGCGCCCCAATGGCGGTGTAAAAGGCTGGCCACTTGATGCCTGCAAGGCAGTACTGAAATACGTTTCCCTGATTATGGGTATGGCCACGTCTCCCACAATATTCAAGGTGTGTTTTCGATCATATTTTGGGTAAAACCAACCATGTTTATCAATATGGCGTTTCGTTTCAGCATAGGTGTAGCCGACCCAACCACGAATCCGCCCGACTGTCTTTTTGAACAACAGTTCAAACCCATAGGCATAAGCCCGTGTTTCATCAAACTCATTGAAGGGTGTAAAGCGTAACTGGTCTGTCTCTTCAGTAAAAAGTTCACCCTGTTTCAGGGTGATGAGGTTCTCAAAATGCTTGTAATAGGTTTCGGCCCGGAATAGCCAATTTTTTCCCGATAGGTATTCCACACCCAATATGGCCTGGTCAGCATACGTGGCGGGTCTGTCAGCGGGTAGACCAAGCCAGAAGTCAATAATACGCAGTGTTTCGTCCTCTGGGTTGGCAATGGTAAGAAACTGGTGGTAGCGCCCTAGGGCTAGTTTTAATGAAAGGTCCTGACGTAAAAGATATTTCAGGCCAAACCTGGGGTCAAAATATAGCTCTCTGTGGAGAGAGTAATCCATAAGGCGACCACCAATCTGAAAGGCAAGTTTGGAGGAGACATCCCATTTATCCTGAACAAAAAGAGACGTTTCCACCGTCTGGTCTTTCATGTTGAGGGGGTTTAGAAAAAGAGTGGTGTCAAGGTTCGAATACTCAAACTCCATACCGAGGTTATAGTTAACCCGCTTCAGTTG
>JASLRT010000123.1 GCA_030743815.1 Candidatus Neomarinimicrobiota bacterium
CTATTTCGGACATCATCCTGCGAATCGTTTCGAATTCAGTCGTGGCAGGGACCTTGAGTTTGATCCGGGACCCGCTTCAGGACCGATCAATTTTCTTGCCTATCCGGTATTGGAAATTGGAGGCAAACCGGTAAAAGCGAAAACCGAGTTCTCCTTCAATCGTAACGTTTCTCCCAATTAACGACCCAAATTCAAACGGGGCCTGGCCGAGTATAAAGATATACCGATCGGTTTTTGGATCCCTATCGTCATAAGCTTCCAGCCACAGTTACGCTTGGGCATAAATAGCGATATCCAGCCTTGACAAGAAGGGACGTGCTGGAATTTCCGGTAGTCTCGATGCTATTCATTTCCAGATTCTTCTTTCATAAATTGATATATGGATTGCATCTGGTTTTTTCGAATTTGTATTAAGGGGACTATATTGTGAAGAAAACATCTCTTATAAAACTACTGATTCTGAGCTTTCATTTGATTACCTGCTCTCCGCCGGCGCCGCTGGCTCAACCGGAACAGGTGGTGGCGCAACAAGATCAGATACTGCCTCTCGATCCAAAGATCAACACAGGTGTTCTTGAGAACGGATTGAAGTACTTCATTCGTGTTAATCAGAAACCGGAAAAGCGTGCCGAACTGAGGCTGGTGGTGAACGCCGGTTCTGTACTGGAAAATAATGATCAGCAGGGTATCGCTCATCTCGTAGAACACATGGGATTCAACGGCACCGAGCACTTCGCGAAACAGGAACTGGTGGACTATGTGGAATCCATCGGCATGGGTTTCGGTCCACACCTCAACGCCTATACCAGTTTTGATGAGACGGTCTATATGCTCCGAGTGCCCACAGACAGTGCGGAGATGGTAGTGAAGGCGTTTCAGATTCTGAGCGACTGGGCGCAAGGGATGACTTTCGATTCCAATGAGATCGACAAGGAGCGGGGCGTTGTCATTGAAGAGTGGCGGCGCGGCCTCGGCGCCCAGGCGAGGATGAGGGATAAGCAGTTCCCCATCCTTTTCCACGATTCCAAGTATGCCGTCCGCCTGCCCATCGGCCAGAAGGCAGTTCTTGACACAGCCAGTCATGAGACTATTATTCAGTTCTACCGCGACTGGTACCGGCCCGATCTTATGGCTGTCATCGCTGTAGGAAACTTCGATGCTGACGAGATCGAGCGCCTCGTCCGGGAGCAATTTTCCGGTCTCGAGAATCCTGATGAACCGAGGCAGAGAACGTTCTACCCCGTACCGGATCACAAGGAGACGCTTGTGGCTCTGGCATCAGATCGGGAGGCAACAGGTTCGCGCGTAGCTGTCTATTATAAACAGGATGTACAGGCTGAAGAGACCGTATCGGATTATCGGGATCGGATTATCATGGGGCTCTACAATAGTATGCTTAACAACAGGCTTGATGAACTGAGGCAGAGCGCCGATCCCCCATTTCTGGGCGGCTTTTCCTATCAGGGGCGATTCATCAGGACGAAGGAAGTTTATGTATTGCTGGCGGCGGTCAAGGACAACGGCATTGGACGGGGACTCGAAACTCTTCTGGTGGAGGCCGAAAGGGTGGCTCGTCACGGCTTCACGCAGTCAGAGCTGGAGCGGCAGAAGAAGAACGTGATCCGCTCTATGGAACGGGCATATCAAGAAAGGGATAAGACACAGTCGCGTGTCTTTGCCAGCGAATACATCAGACACTTTCTTGAAGGAGAGCCTATTCCCGGTATCGAGTATGAATTGGAGCTGTATCGAAAGTTCCTTCCCGAGATAGCTCTGGAAGAGGTCAACCGTCTGGCGCGCCAGTGGTTGGTGGATGAAAACAGGGTCATCATGGTGAATCTCCCCGAGAAAGAGGGGGTTGTCACGCCCGAAGATGATGACCTTCTTGCCATGTTTGACTTGGTGGAAACAGCCGAGATCACGCCATACGAGGATGAGCTTTCCGATGCGCCTCTCCTTGCTGAATTACCGCAAGCGGGGCATATTGTGAACGGACAGACGATTCCCGAGCTGGATGTAACGCTGTGGGAATTGAGCAACGGTGTACGCATCTTCTTGAAAGAGACAGACTTCAAGAATGATGAAATTCTCCTCCGGGCGACAAGCCCCGGCGGCCACTCACTGGTGGATGATCAGGACTACATTGCCGCATCGACGGCTGCCGTCGTTATAACTGCGGGAGGTGTCGGTCCGTTCGACCGTATCACGCTGGAAAAATTTCTGGCCGGCAAGGTG
Organism: Candidatus Neomarinimicrobiota bacterium; assembly: GCA_030743815.1. NCBI lineage: Bacteria > Pseudomonadati > Fidelibacterota > Fidelibacterota bacterium. The sequence goes on from JASLRT010000123.1 coordinate 2,236, forward strand.
GTGAACGTATCTCCATCCATATCGTCACTGACTGAAGGTTTCTCCGCCTCAGCGTCGCCCCAAGATATGGAAACCATGTTCCAGCTGATCTACGCCTACTTCACTTCGCCCAGAAAAGACAGCACGGCCTACCTGGCGTACAGGGAACAGATGCGGGGGTGGCTGGAGAATCGCAGTGCCACGCCGGAAGCTGCCTTCCGTGATACGATTCAGGTGACCCTGTCACAGCACCATTTCCGTACGCGGCCTTGGACGCTCGAGATGCTAGACGAGATGGATCTGCAGGCGTCGTACTCGTTCTTTCGGGAGCGGTTCGCTGACGCCAGCGATTTCACTTTTTTCATTATCGGGAATTTTGATGTGCAGGAAATCCAACCGCTGGTGCTGCAGTACCTGGGTGGTCTGCCTGCCGGGAACAGGAGCGAGACGTGGCGGGATGTGGGTATTGAATTACCACCGGGCAAGATTGAAAAAATAGTCCGTCGCGGCGTGGAACCGAAAAGCTCTACCCGGATGGTATTCTCGGGACCGTTTGAATGGACGCCTAAGAACAGGTACGATCTGAATGCCATGGCGCACGTGCTGCGGATTAAACTGAGAGAGAAGATTCGGGAAGACGAGAGCGGCAGTTACAGCATAGGAGTGAGCGCATCGCCGGCGCACTACCCGGATGAGGAGTACAGTATCACGATTCGGTTCGGCAGCGATCCCGAGCGGGCGCAGGAATTGAGCGAGACTGTCTTAGTACAGATCGATTCGCTGGTGAACTACGGTACGACTGAGAAGTATCTGACAAAAGTGAAAGAACGCCAGCGCAGGCAGAGAGAGACAGGGATGAAGGAGAACGGTTTCTGGATTCGGGATCTCGCCTTCTACGATTATCATAAAGAAGCGCTCACCTCTATTATTGAGTACGATAAACTGATCGATAGTCTGACTCTCGGCACCATACAGGCGGCAGCCAGGAAGTATCTGACCACCGAAAACTATGTAAAGATTGTCCTCTACCCGGAATCGATGCCGTGATTGCTAAAACTGACCAATCCCAATGATTCGAGGCAGAATGCATTTACTTGACTTCGCCTTTATTTTTCTTCAAATTTGAGCAGGCTGGGGGTACCCAGACTAAGAGTAGGGTAGACTTTTGGGATTGCAAATAACCGCACGCAAGATCGTATGTCTCGCCGCCGTTGCGCTCTTGCTGATCATCGGTTGTGAAGATCAGCTGGCCTCGGTTGTTACTAAATCGGACAAAAATGAGCTTTTTGAGCTGACGCTGGAGACATCCAGTGATATTGTAAATTCGCAAGGGTCATTGGATCTTATGGCAAGGGTGAAACGATTGAAAGCGGGATTGGCAGACGTTTCCAATAAGGTGCTCGGCGTATGGGATCTTGTTTACGATGAACCTGATACCCTCGATCCCGCACAACTTGAGATCGGCTACACTTTCAACAACGACAGTACGGTCACTCGTGTCGAGACGTACAAATTCGCCGATATCTTTTCCAAGATTGTCGGCAAGTGGAATATCAGTTCAATCGACAGCGATACACTCAATCCAGAACTTCTTCAGATCGAATATGAATTTGACGACGATACTACTCTCACTATCGAGGAGACACACAAGTTTGATGTATCTAAGCTGGGATCGCGTGTTCTGGGAGTCTGGAAAGTTACATCTTCTATCGATGGTTCGGATATTCTCGATCTGACCAATCTTACTCTGGAGTACACTTTTGAAAACGACAGCGCTGTCTCATTTCAGCGGAGCGAATCGAGTTCCGAAGGCATCGATGTCGGTTATGCGTCTGTACCTGCGTTTGTCGATATCGATAGAGATGCTGATCAGGACGTATTTATCGGTGGCCAGGACGGTACCATTGTCTATTATGAAAATACCGGCTCCGGCATGAAAGCTGTTTTCACGCAGAAGACGGGCAGCAATAATCCTCTTGATGGCGTAGTTGTAAGCGGTACCGCAGCCCCTTCTTTCGTAGATATTGACGCCGATGGTGATATGGATCTTTTCATTGGTGAGGATGACGGCACCATCAGCCATTACGCCAACAGCGGTTCAAGCACGAGTCCCTCTTTTTCTGAAGAGACTGGAAACAATAATCCGCTTGATGGGGTAGACGTTGGTTACGGCTCAACGCCCACCTTTGCCGATATCGACGGTGATGGTGATAAGGACGCATTCATTGGTGAATATGATGGCTTCGTCAACTACTACAAGAATACGGGCTCGAGCACAACTGCCACGTTTACCGTGCAGGCGGATGCCGATACTCTCTTCAAAAGTGATGTGGGGACGAACTCAGCACCGGCCTTCGTGGATGTTGACAAAGACGGTGACCTAGACGTATTCATCGGTGCCGGTAACGGTATCATCCAGTATTACAAAAATATTGGTTCAAATACAGCGCATTCTTTCTCTCCTCAAGTTGGGAATGACAATCCGTTGAATGCCGTCGATGTAGGTGAGGGTGACAATACAAATGCAACACCGGCCTTCGTGGACATTGACGGTGATGGTGACATGGATCTGTTTATCGGTGAAAATGAAGGTACCATCAACCACTACCTCAACAGCGGCTCAATTATCAGCGCCTCATTTACGGCGCAAACTGATGAGAATAATCCGCTGAACGTTGCGGCATCAGTGACGGAAACAAGAACGGGCGGCTGGATATATACACACGCTGACAGTACACTGGAGGTCGCCTTTTATGATAGCGTGGGAGGTGATACCGAATCAGGAACTGTCTCCTTTGACACAGACAGTCTGACCATTCCCATCAGTTCATATATGTACTGGAAGATTGGCCAGAAGCGCGTCACTTTTCAGAAAACTGCTCATGTGACCGGTTTTTCCGCACCTGCCGATTCGGTGGTCTCAAGGTCTGGTGGATGGTCATATGACCAAGCATCGAACAGCCTGTCTGTCGCGGTGTATGGAGAGACGGAGACGGGTACGGTCAGTTTTGATACCCGGGCTTCCACCGTACCTGTTGGTGCTTTCATGTACTGGGAGAGCGATACGAGAGGTGTCATCACTTTCGTCAAGACGGCCAGTGTGTCAGGGGCTGAGGCTACTCCGGATTCTGTTGTGACGGCAGCAGGCGGCTGGGATTGGGATGTTTCCACCGGAATTCTGACTACTACCATTATGGGGCAGGAGCTGTCAGGCGCGGTCACATTTGATACAGAAGGGTCAGTGGTTCCCATCAACGGTTTCATGTACTGGGAGACGGAGCAGGAGGGTCGCCTCCTCTTCAAGAAGACGTCAAATATCAGCAGCGGATCAAGTCCGTTTTCCATGAAGCTCGCTATGGACGCATCGGGAGGGAGTATTGATATCCTCCATATTTCATCCACCAGTAATATCACTGTGGTTATTGCCGATAGCGCCGGTTCAAAGTTTCAAGTGGAAGGTCTTTTTGTCCCCAGCAGCAACAAATCCAAGGCACTGATTTCGGCTAAGTTCCAGGACCTGTCTGTGAAGATACCGATTGATATTGTTAAGCGCTAGATTGGATATGAGAAAGATATTTAAATCATTATTAGTCATTTTTTTACTACCCCTGATATTGGTGGGGCAATCGATGCGGGATCTGGAATACCAGGTCGTAAAGCTCAGTTATGTTGAAGTGGATAGGGCCCTGGCCATTCTTAAGACAGTGGGTTATACGGTGGTTGAATTTAAAAGTGGTAAAGGTGAGTTGGCGGGTGAATACAGTTTTACTCCAACTGTTAGCAGTACGCTCAATATCCAGGAATTTCCCAAGAAAGACACACTTCCTATCGTCATAAAGGTGCCTGACACTGAGACAGTCAGTCTGCTTACACAGGAAAAAGGAAAGTCGGCCAAAGGCAAAAAAACGGAATTGGGCCTTGATCTCGCCGGAATCCCCATGCTGGGAGCTACCGCCGGTGCCCCTCAGCAGCAGATCCTCATCGGCTATAATCCCAACGATTTTGAACCGGTGGCGCGACTTCTCGATCTGCTGAGCAATAAAATTGACATCCCGGCGGCACAGATCCAGATTGAAGCGTTGGTCATCGAACTTGACTCCGACAAGCTGAACTCCCTCGGTATTGACTTTGGCGGTGCACAAGGTGGTCTCGCAGGGCAGTTCCCACCGCCTAATCCGAGCACTGGGGCCCTCAATCCGTTCACGCTTGTTTTTGACAGGACAGTTCTCGGAACAGCCACCGATTTCAACGCCAATATACAGGCACTCATAAGTATCAGTGCGGCGGAGATTCTATCGCGACCATCTGTACTGACGCTGGACGGCCGGCAGGCGAGGATCCAGGTGGGCCAGCAGATCCCCATAGTAAAGACTACCAGTACACAGACCGCCGTTTCCAAATCAGTAGACTACATCCCTGTCGGTATCGTCCTGAATCTCAGGCCAAGGGTGAGTGAAGACCAGACAAGAATTACTATTCAGATCGAAACTATCATTACGGAAACGGAGGAACGAACCGGTGCCTTGGCGGCCACCTCAGGCGTTCAGGAAGCACCCCTCATCAACAACCGCAAAGTGCAGTCGTTTGTCCGCGTGGCCAACAATACGCCGTTTATCGTGGGCGGCCTTATTTCCAGGAAAGTGAGTGACGTGAAGGGCGGTGTTCCTATCCTCTCCTCAATTCCGCTCCTGGGTCGATTGTTCTCCAGTTCCACAGTTGAGACTCAGCGCAAGGAAGTGATCGTTGTTATCACACCGCACATCATTAGCGAGCTGGGCAGCAACTTCAGCCGAGTTATTCCCCTTGATTCAGAAATATTCAACGCCTTTGGCAACCAGCTTTTCCAGAACAGCTACCGTGTCCAGAATGCTGATGTCTATGATCTCAGTTTCATCGATGAAAGTCCAGTCTTCCAGCAGATGCTGAAGGAAGTAAGAGTGGCCACCGAAGTGAATAAGACTCTGAAGATAACAGAGCCGTTCAAGAGCCTGCTGGAGGGTGGAGTGCCAGGGGAGGAAATTCTTGTACGGCGGATGTTATACGATATCATTGAGCGTCAGAACTATTATAGATTTATCCTTCCAGAAAAGGTAATCTTTTTTATGCAGGCGCCCGAAGATCCGGCGGGGTTTAGTGTTCGAGGCCTTGAAAGTTATGTGAAGAATATCAAGAAGAATAACGCTCTTCAATTGAGCTATTCCGTACACGAGAAAGCGTCGCTTGAAAAGCCGTTTGTCCGCCCCACAGCCGATTTGGAATACATTCCGTTCAACAAATCGTTCAACTACAAGGGAGCACTGGAAAAGACCAACATCCACGGCGCTACGCCGGAGGAGGACGTCTTCACTATCATAGTAAAGGAGTTCAAGCACGAACGGCGGCTGTATGAAGTGCTTATCCTGAAAAAAGTGCTGGAGATCAATCCCGACCTAAAACTCAGTGTTACCAGCTTCCAGCCCGGTATTGAGATTCTATTTCCGGCACCGGAAGTGCTTGAGAAGAATTCCCACGTGGTAGACAGGGACGTAGCACGTTATTTCTATGAAGTGAACAATTATTACGGCATGTTTGAGAAGGAATTCAATCGCAAAACGGCCGCCGTGGGGAAATTATTGCAAAAAGAATGAAAAATGTGATATAAATCATTGATTTTTAGTTTTAGAAGGGGTATTTTGAACTTAAGCTCGAGAGTAGAACTAGTCAAAGCATTAACAAAGGGGAGGTATAACGAATGAAAAAGCTATTGATTTGCATGTTCACGGTTGTCTTTGCGCTTGTCATTCCTGGACAAGTCCTTGGTCAAGGTGATTGTGACCCAAGTGTAGAGTATCCTGAACGAGCTCCTACCTCAGGAGGCTGTGCCGAAGGCCAATATGATGATTGCAACGATAACGGTGCTTATGATGAGGGTGAGCCATGCCATGAAGGGAATGGTGACCAACACAGTCTGCCACAGGCCGGTGATGTGTGCGCTATAGGAAACTGTGGCCATGTATTTAGCGAAAACGATCACCATGGCCACTGCCCCAATTGTGATGAGGGATTGGACACCGAGGAAGATTGGAATGACCACTGCAGTGAATTTGAAGGTCACTGTCCTGATCCTGGTGAAGGCGAACATCCAACTGGTGAAGGCGAACATCCAACTGGTGAAGGCGAACATCCAACTGGTGATCAACAGCCAGGTACTTGCGATGTGTGTGGTCATGAATTTGTCGAAAACGATCACCATGGTCATTGCAGAGAATGTGAAGCTGTAATGAACGACCAGTCAGATTGGGATACCCACTGTCAAGCTAATCCAGAGCACTGTAGGCCTCAGGAAGGTGACGAGTGCCATGAATGTGAGTATGTATATACTGGCGAGGAGGGCGAGGACCATGGTCACTGTGAAGTATGCAAGGCCGAAATGAACTCCCCGTCAGATTGGGATGACCATTGCAGAAATAATGAAGGTCACTGTCCTGGTGGTGGTGGTGATGATGGCCCAGCCCGCTTTGACGATGTTAATACAAGTGATGATGACTGCATCAATCTTGATGAAGCCTATGCATTCTTTGGACAAGGCGAAGACAGAGATGAATTCGCTAATGGTAATGATGAAGAACCTGGTTTCAATGACATTGCCAGCAGAAAAGAAAATGATGAATGCGGTAATGACCAAGTGAGCCGCAAGGAATTCTATATGGTGACTTATGAATGGATGAATGGAATGAACGAAGAGGAAGACATGGGGATGGGACAAGCAACCATGGCCAACTGCTCTGCTTGGTGTGCTGGAACTCCTAATTATAAAACTAAAGATCAAGATGGTGCTTGGTCTGATGAGATGGCGCGGTATGATGATGCAGATTGTCCTTGCCATCCTGACCATTCAGGCGATGAAGGTAATCATTAAGGGTATTTTCATTAATTAAAATACACTTCTTGTATTTATAAGTAAGAAAACCCCCGCTACGGCGGGGGTTTTTATTTTTTTAGATTCAAGCTGTCCAGTTGAGATTTAACTATCCGGCGTTTCCCGTGGTCAAATCTTTTGGAACATTATCATTAACATATCGTTTTAGATGTGAGATTAATAATTAGAAACTTCACGTAGCGAAATCCCCACATACCTTAATTAGCTACGTCAGGGCCGTGAGTGATCACGGCCCTTCTTCTATACAGAAAGTTTGGGAAGCATAAACAATATCACACGTAACTTCGCTTTCATAATTCCATGAAAAAGTTGTTCATTTCTCTAGTATTTCTTTCAGGAGTGTGTGCTCAGCCGTACCGTGCGCCCCTTACATGGGCATGGACGGGGCGAGTCCATCCTGAGCTTGATTGGTATACAATCTCTACTGATAACTTCAATGTACATTATCATCAGGATTTGGAGGACATTGCCCGACGGGGTGCTGTTATTGCGGAGGATGTTCTGCCGACACTTCTGAAGCAGATGGAATTGGACTCAATTCCAACTATCGATATTGTTTTTACCGCTGCTGATGAAGTGGCTAACGGTTTTGCAACACCTTTTTACAGTACATTCATCTGGGTCGGCCAGAACGATACAGCCCACAGGAACGAAGGAAAGAAATGGCTGGAACATGTGCTTCCTCATGAGCTCCAGCATATTGTCCTTTTTCATCGCACCCGATCATGGCTGCCTTCTCCATGGGATCTTTTGTTTGCAGGCATGCCTGGGTGGGTCGTTGAAGGGACCGCCGAGTACGAGACAGAAAAGTGGCGGCCTTACCGGGCGGATATTCAACATAAAGTTCATGTACTCCGAAACAACATGGATGAGATGGATCCACATCACGACGGTTTTTCCAAAATGCTCTACTGGTCAGACCGATTTGGTGATTCAACAATTGTGGAAACACTAAAATGGAGGAATTCCCTGAAAATTCATCGGTTTCCAGAGGCATTCAAAAAAGCTACAGGTATAACAGTAAGTCAGTTCGAGGAAGACTGGCGGCGCCACATGAATACTTACTATTACGGCGTCAGATCTCAGAAAGAGCCCATGGACGAAGTAGGTGAGGTGGTGTCGCTTCCTATCAAAAGAATGTTCTCTTTCATGTTTTCTTCCGATTCATCCAAGATCGCTCTCATGGGCCTCGATGATAAGCATCAACGGGATATGTCCTTGATAATTGCCGAAAGAGACACCGCTGCGGAACGTGAAGCACTGGAGGAGGCTGAAGCTGAGAAAGATACCACAAAAGAAAAAGTGAAGCCGAAAGTGTTGTGGAAAAAGAAAGAAGTAGACTTTGGCCGTTTTCACCAATTTTTTTCTTGGTCGCCGAATGGAAGGAAGATTGCATACTCAAAATACCATTTTGGCGATAACCAGTCTTCAATTTGGGATATTCGCGTTTATGATATTGAAACCGGGAGAGGTCAATGGTTGACTGATACACGGCGGGCAACCTATCCCATCTGGTCACCCGATGGAAAAACAATGGTTTACGTCTCCCACAGGAACGGGGTAGCAAATCTGTACAAAATGGACTCGGAAGGAGGAGAAGCGGAGTCTATAACTTCCTTCAGCGAGAATACTCAGATTCTTACACCAGCTTGGTCTCCGAAAGGCGAAAGCATTGCCTTTGCCAAAGCTGGTTCAGACGAAAACTTGGATTTGTGGTTACTTGATCTCCAGAGCGGGGAGACGAACCGTCTTACGGAACATGTTGCAGTGGACATCCACCCGGTCTGGGCTCCTGATGGAGCATCCATCACCTTTACCTCTCACCGAAGCGGCACACCCAATATTCACACTATCAGTTTGGATGATTTGGATTTGATGCAGAATACCGATGTGGGTGAGGCTATTATGGCGTTCCAGCGTTTACCGAATGATTCTACGGTATATGCCATGACATTGGGAGATGTTGACACTGTCAGGATTGTGAAGGTGTGGCCAAAAAGAACCATAACAACTTCTCCTTTGTCAATAATGGACAGTTATACTGATTGGCGAAAAGCACACCCGGAATATCAGCTTGAGCCAGTTGATTTTAGTAGTGATATTGAGGTCACGGAGCCTAAGGATTACAATTTCACCAAACATTTGAAACATGTGACCACCATGGTGCTACCGGATATTAACACCGTTGGAATTACCCAATGGATTGATGGTCTCGGACGTCATTTATTCACTGTCGTCGGATTTACAGACTTCAAAACTGAGGAAGGTTCTGGTCTGTTGCTATCTTATCAGAATGCTCAACATGGTCCTCTTTGGTCTGCCTCCTATTTCTTTAACACCCTGCCTGTGTATCGTCCTTACGACGGTAGTCGGTACGGTCTCCTTGAAACAAAAAATGGTCTTCAGTTAAGGCTGTTTCATCCATTTAATAGAGGTGAAAGCCTTTCATCCAATCATCTCATTTCATCATCGGTTTCTCTTATGGATCGTCAGCAGGTGGTCTCAGATAGCATCAATTGGTTTACCGGAGAATGGTTTCCTCGGGATGAAAAGATTTATGGAGCAATGCCAATCCCCGAAGCGGGGAGGGAGGCACTGTTTTCCTTGGAATACCGTTGGGTGGATCGCCGTCCCCACGCATTGAACAACCTTTTGCCGCGCAAAGGAAAGGGGTTAATGCTGAGGGCTGAAAAAGCGACTTCTTCTTTCTTTGGCAAATTCAACTATACAAGACTTGCGACGGATGCATTTATTAATATTCCAGCTGGCTCTACGGCGTTTTTCGCACGCATTAAGGGTGTCGTTCTTTCCGGTGCACCACCCGCTCACGATTATGTAGGACTTACCAATGATGCTCCCGTTTACTTATCAGTTCCGTTGGGTGATCTCGCCGCATCTTTGTCTGAGTTTCTACCTGAGAATCACAATCCCCGGGGATGGACCGGCACACGGCTGGGAAACCGCTTAGTTTTTGGCACCGCAGAGTATAGGGTGCCGGTCATTCCTAAAGTATTCTCCTTAGCGCTGATTTCCGATTTTGGTAATGTGTGGAATAACGGTGAAAAGGTGGATAAATTGGTGATGACAGCGGGGTTGGAAGGGAAACTTGCTTTTGGCCCTGTAGTATTTGCCTTGGGTCAGGCTCAAACGTTAGATGAATGGGGAGATGGGGGCAAGCCTGATCAATATTTCAGACTGGCATTGATCAATCCGTTCTAGTAAATCAGAGATTTAACTATATCTGCGACTTAAGCTGCGGGTTATTTACTGACTTAAAGGGAGAATTTCTATTTTCCGGAATTCAACAGGATGACTTTCGGCTTGGAAGGCGATATAGCCACTGTTTAGTATTTTATCATTCCTGGCCAGTTTTTTAGCGTCAGGGTCATTTTCGTCAAGCTGAGGTTCAGTATACTCTAATACGATCTCCCCGTTAACCTTGTGTTTGATCCCGGTGCTGCCCCTGACTTCCACTTCTATCTTTACCCACTGGTCACCGTG